>JBLHLI010000001.1:0-76543 GCA_047618765.1 Enterobacterales bacterium
CTGATTTCGGTATTTTCCTTGGTCTTGATGGCGGTATTGATGGTCTGGTTCACTTGTCTGACATTTCTTGGACTGAAACGGGTGAAGACGCCGTTCGCAACTACAAAAAAGGTGATGATCTAGAAACCGTTATCTTGGCCGTAGACCCAGAGCGTGAACGTATCTCTTTAGGTGTTAAGCAGTTAGAGGAAGATAACTTTGCTGGTTACACTACAGCCAATGATAAAGGTTCAGTGGTTAAAGGTAGCGTGAAAGAAGTGGATGCTAAAGGCGCAGTTATTACCTTAGCGGATGAAGTTGAGGGTTACTTAAAAGTATCTGAACTGAGTCGTGATAAAGTTGAAGATGCGACTACTGTGTTATCAGTAGGTGCTGAGGTTGAAGTGGTCATCACTAATGTTGATCGTAAAAACCGTTCAATCGCACTTTCGATCAAAGCCAAAGCTGCAGCAGAAGAAAAAGCAGCCATCAAACAGCATAGTACTAAAGCTGCTGAAGCCGCTGCCCCAGCAACGCTAGGTGACTTGATTAAAGCGCAAATGGAAGGTCAAGATAAGCAATAACCGCTTTTTTTGATTCGAAAAACCCAAAAGGCCGCATATTTATGCGGCCTTTTTAGTTTCTGGAGTAGTAATCATTTGTCATTAATCGTTGCATATATCTAAAGTATTGATATTATTAGGATAAATCTTTCTAGAAGAAGTGGTTGGGCGCGAAAAAGGCAGTTAAGTTATTAATGTGCATAGGGAGGTTTAATATCTCGTGGTCGCCTTATTGGCGATGAGATATGTTAAGTTTTTCTAGGTGTGTCAAGAGCTTGGCTGGGATTTCGTGATTCAACGGCTTTTCCTAGAGCCGTACTCAATCGAATCCAAGATTATAAAAATACAGGCTAAGTGGTGTAGTGATATGACTAAATCTGAGCTCATAGAGCGAATAACGGATCATCAAGAGCAATTGTCGGTGAAGGATGTCGAGCTAGCGGTTAAGAGCATGCTAGAGCATATGTCTCAAGTTCTGGCTTCTGGTGAGCGAATAGAAATTCGTGGGTTTGGTAGCTTCTCCCTTCATTACCGTGAGCCGCGTACGGGCCGCAACCCTAAAACCGGTGAGCTGGTGCAGTTGGAAGGTAAATATGTGCCTCACTTCAAACCAGGAAAAGAAATGCGTGACCGTGTGAATGAAAGTATTCATAAAGAAACGGCGATGGCTTAACGCTAAAAATAATTCACTAGAAATAGCGAAAAACCATTATTGTTGATGTCACCACTTAACAGTATACTGCTCCCTTCTGACTCTCCTCGAGATGCCCCTCATGCTTAAATGGATCAAGCTACTACTATTATTTACACTGCTGGCGGTGGCGGTTTTTGTCGGTATGAAAGTCGCCACTGAAAATAGCGCGTCCCTATCGCTTATGTTTTTTGGGGTTCAGTTGGCAGAATTAAGTGTGGGCTTATGGATGGTTATCGTCTTGTTTGTAGGCGCTATTATGGGCTTGCTAATTAGTTTGTTGCCATTGTTTTTTAGTCGATATTCCAGCATTAATAAAGATAAAAAAATTCTTAAGCTAGAAGCCGAGCTCAATAAACTTCGAGTCTCAGGCGTGAAGGGCTAGTGAGGAGTCGCTGGGCAAGCCACAGATTATTTGTCGAGGGTCAATCACCTGATTTTTCGTTGCTTACAAGGACATAAGTAATGAACGTTAGCGGAAGCGTTAAAGGTTTTTTCAATAGCTCGTTATTAGTTTCAATCGTAGACTCAAATCAGGCGACCTTGCTTCAGCGAAAATCTACCACAGACTTATTTAGAGGTTCCTTAAGTGTTTGAATGGCAGTTATATTTAGTGCTGGTCGCTACTTTGGCGATAGGCTTTGCTTTAGGTCATCGTTACTCCAAACAGAAAAAAAATTCATCTTCCTTTAGGCATATCGACGATCACTACTTCAAAGGTCTTAATTTCCTCATTAACGAACAGCCTGATGCTGCTATCGATACCTTTATTCAGGCTTTGGAAGTCAATAGTGAAACCTTGGAAACGCATTTGGCTCTAGGTAAGTTATTACGTAAGCGCGGTGAGGTCGATCGTGCTATTCGGATACATCAAAATCTATTAGCTAGGCCAGGCCTAACACTGCATCAAATTCAACAGGCGCAATACGAGTTAGCCACTGATTTTGTAAAGTCGGGCCTATTCGACAGGGCGGAAGGATTACTTCAAGAGCTGGTCGATCAGGATGGCCCTTATCGGCTTTCGGGTTTAAAGCGTTTGCTTGAAGTGTATCGCGATGAAAAAGAGTGGTTACAAGGTTTGGATGTTCTACAGCGGCTATCGGGCTCCCGGTTAAGTCGCTCCTATGAGGAGTGGGGGCCTACAAGAGCGCACTTCTGTTGTGAGTTAGCAGAAGTAGATGTCATCGCTGGAAATTATCAGGCTGCGCGTCAGTGCCTAAAACAGGCGTTGGCTTATGATAAGTTAAGTGTGCGTGCCGGTCTATTGTTAGGGCGATTAGAGATCGCGGCAGGCTTTCCGTTAAAGGGTGTTGGGCAGTTACAAAAACTAGCTATTCAGCATCATGATTATATCTCGGATGTCATTCCTCATCTCTCTGCCGCTTATCAGCAGTTAGGCAGACTGGAGGATTATCGTGTATTTCTACTATCTCTGAGTTCAGCGAGTAAGGACGTCTCCATATTAGTTGCCTTGTCTGACTTAATCGCTCAAAAAGAAGGCCGTCTAGTGGCGGCTGAATATGTCGCTAAAGAGGTCATAAGCCATCCTTCTGGTGTGGGTTTGCATAAGCTGTTAGATTATTATCTTTCCTTTACCGAAGGCAAAACCCATCAATATCTACTGTCGTTAAGGTCGGTTATGGAAAAGGTGATAGCCAATAGTATTCATTATCAGTGCCGGCATTGTGGCTTTAAGGGGAGGCAATTACATTGGCTTTGCCCAAGTTGCAAAAAATGGGGGAGTTTGAAGCCAAAGAAGGCTATTGGTGATGAGTAGATCCAGAGTGGCTGTTTGTAATATGAGTTTATGGGTGGATGTTTAATGGATTATCTCTACATTTTCCCGTAAGATGCCTGACGTGTTGTTTTATATAATAATAGAATAACTCATTGAAAAATAAGCGAAAACGAAATTAGATAAAAGATAAGAGAAGGGTTGACAGGCTAGATTTAGGGCTATATTATGCGCCCCTCTTGAGCTGTTCGGCTTAAGCCATTATTCCGCCTTAGCTCAGTTGGTAGAGCACATGACTGTTAATCATTAGGTCGCTGGTTCGAGCCCAGCAGGCGGAGCCATTTTTTGCATCGAAAGTTAAAAGTCATTATTACTATTGTCTTACAGTTTTTCAAAGCGATAAAATTGAGAGTCTTTTGGTCTACTTACTATGACGGTTGCAATAGCAGATAAGCTAGGTAAGTTTTTCCTTGTAGTATTCAATTTTTATATGTTTCTGAGGGGATTGATCTATTACTACTGCAATAGAAGCAAATAATAACGATGTAAAAGCTTGGTATGTGATCCAGAGTAAGCCGCAGAAGGAGTTTGTTGCGGTAGAAAACTTGGAACGACAGGGCTATCGCACTTACCTACCTAAAATAAGCTTACGTAAAAGAAAAAAGGGTAAGGCTGTATCTCAAATAGAGCCTATGTTTCCTCGCTATTTTTTTATCAATTTAAGCAGTCAAACTGATGATTGGAGCCCTATACGTTCTACTATTGGTGTGTCTAATCTAGTACGTTTTGGGCTTAACCCAGCTAAGGTTCCTGATCTATTGATTCAAGGGCTTGTTGATAGGGAGGATGAAAAGGGCGTGCATGTTGAAATCGATCGGACCTTTAAAGAGGGTGAGAAGGTTAGGATAGCTGTTGGACCATTTGAGGGTTATGAGGCTATTTTTAAAACAAGTCAGGCTGATGAGCGGGCGCTAGTGTTGCTTAATATTGCTGAGCAATATGCTAATGTAAAAATTTCCGAATTATCCCTTGAAAAACTGAGTTAATATTCCCAATGTCGGCGTTCATATTTTGAACGCCGTGTGCTATGCTCGCACTCTATGAATACCAGAACAATAAAAGACGATACAGCTACTCTAGAAATTCTTCGGGCCGTTGAAGGTAAGAGTGATATGACTCAGCGCCATCTGGCTGAGAAGCTAGATGTTGCCTTGGGTTTAGTGAATTCTTATTTAAAGCGTTGTGTTCAAAAAGGCCTTGTCAAAGTGCATCAGGCTCCCGCAAATCGTTACCTTTATTATTTAACGCCTAAAGGTTTTTTGGAAAAAAGCCGTCTTACAGCAAGCTATTTAAATTATTCTTTCAACTTTTATCGTGAAGCAAGTCAGTCATTTACTGACATATTCCAAGTTTGTGAGCAAAGGAGCCAGGTTAACATTTTACTGTTTGGAGCTTCAGAATTAGCAGAAATAGCATTAGTTAGGATACAAGAACGCACTAAGTTAACTGTTGTTGGTGTTTGCGATCCAGTAATGCAACAAAAGAAATATTTCAATTACCCTTTATGGCAAAACATAGAGAGCGTAGAACGTTTTGATGCCTGTGTCTTAACAGCGCTAGATCAGGCGGAACCTTATTACGATTTTTTACTTAAAAATATAGATAAAAAAAATATATTAGTACCATCCATTTTAGGGATTAAGCACCAATAAAATCAATTCGCTTTCAATTTAACCAGTTGAGGGTATTTAGGGTATGCGGTGTTAGAAAGTGACACAGCATGGCGGTAGCTTGCTTGAAGCTAAAGAGTAGATAAGGCTATATAAATGAACAATACTCCAACAATAAAAAGGTTTTGGTGTTTTTTCCTATTTGAGTGCAGATATGAGGCGTTTACACTGCTTATGCGGATGTTTTTTGGAGCGATGTTAGAAGCTAGGCGCGGTCATTTAGTACCATTATATGCTGCAACCAGAAGGCCTAATGAACTAATGGCATATACCACCTATAGTTGCCAGTATAGACTTCCAGCTATGAGGTACAGCTAGGTATGCCTCAAGGTAGAAGAATCTCTGTTATTGGGCTTGGTTATGTAGGTCTTCCTGTTGCAATTGCTTTTGCTCAAACCGAACAAGTTATTGGTTTTGATGTTAATCAGTCTAGAATAGATGAGCTAAAACGTGGTGAAGATAGTACTAATGAAGCTGATATTAAGTTATTAAAAAAAGCGGATATTATTTACACGAATGATCCTGTAGAAATTAAGAAAGCTGATTTTCATATTGTAGCCGTTCCAACCCCAGTTAATTCGGCAAAAGAACCTGATTTAACTCCAGTATTAAAAGCTTCTGAGGAAATTGGAAGACAGCTTAAGGTAGGTGATATAGTTGTTTATGAATCGACGGTTTATCCGGGAGCGACGGAAGAAGATTGTATTCCAGTTCTTGAGCGTGTGTCAGGTTTGATATGTGGACAAGATTTTTTTGTTGGTTATTCTCCAGAACGTATTAACCCGGGTGATAAAGAACATACCTTTACCACAATTACTAAGGTGGTATCTGGGCAGACTCCCGAAGTTTTAGATATTGTTGCTAAAGTTTATGAATCTGTTGTGACAGCTGGAGTCCATAAAGCTAGCTCAATTAAAGTGGCTGAGGCTTGTAAGGTTATAGAAAACACCCAGCGTGATTTAAATATTGCCTTAATGAATGAGTTGGCAATGATATTTCAACGAATGGATATTGATACTAAAGATGTTTTGGATGCCGCAGCTACAAAGTGGAACTTTTTACGATTTAGCCCAGGTTTAGTTGGCGGCCATTGTATTGGTGTAGACCCATATTATTTAACACATAAGGCTTCTTCTTTGGGTTATATTCCCGATATGATATTAGATGCGCGTGCGATTAATGATGGTATGGGAAGTTTTATAGCTAGTCGTGTTGTGAAGTCGTTAATCAAAGCGGGAGTTACGATTAAGGGTAGTACTATTACTATCTTGGGGTTCACGTTTAAAGAAAACGTCCCTGATTTGCGTAATACTCGAGTGATTGATATCGTCAAAGAGCTTTCTAGTTATGGCATCAATGTTCAAATTACAGATACCCAAGCTCTTGCAGAAGAAGCGCATGATAAATTTGGCATTGAGCTTATAGATGAAAAATATCTTCAAAAGGCAGATGGGCTTATATTAGCTGTTCCCCATGAATACTATCTACAAATGGGGTGGATAAAAATCCAAGAGCTGCTCAAGCAAGGCAAAGGTCTAATTTATGATGTTAAATCAGTATTGCCAAGAGAAACAAGGCCTAATGGAATCGAATTGCTCAGGCTGTGATTAATTAACTTTTAATACATATGTGCCAAACCTAAAACATCTAGGCCAAGAGAGGGGCGTTGCGCCGATAAAGCTAACTTCAGATTTGATTAAATCATATTTTTCTATTGAATCAATCAAAGAAAGCATTTTTTCATGCTTGCGTAGAAACTGACCTTGTTCAAGGTGTTTTGCGTATTTATGCATGAACCAGCTATCTTCGGCTGTCGGCAATAGTGGGTCAATAATTATCAAGACTCCATCTTGCGTTAGGATTTCGCTGGAGGATGATAGTAAGTCTATTAATAGCTCATCGTTAATGTGGTGGCAGATTCCAGCGAACAATATATGATCATATTTGACTAGGGTTTGTTTAGCATAGTCTCTCAGATCATCACAGATGAATTCTACATTGTTTTTATTTGAAAATCTTTGCTTGGCATGTTCAATAACAATTGGGTCAATATCAATACCGGTATAACTTATATTTTCAAACTTTAAGAATGCGGGTGTAATGTTACCTAAGGAGCATCCAACTTCTAATAAGTTTGTTGGGTTTTGTATGTCTTTTGTGTAAAGCTTTTGCTTATCTATTGAGCCGCCAATGGAGTATTGAAATATTTCCCATAGTAAAGGAAAGCTGCTTTGGTTTAGTATTGGCATATTGAGAATCTCATTAGGGGGCGTTAATTGCATTTTCTAAATTTAAGTATGTCAACTCTTGGGCTTTTCTCTTTTTGAGGGAGCGTGCCTAATAAAACAAAGTCTTCATCATATTGGCAAAAGCCAGGCACATTAAGGTCTGGAGAATCTTTATCTTTCATATAAACTATTTCCGCTACATTATTAAGTTCGGTATATAGAGTTTTTTTTGTATAAATGCTCATCCAAAAAAACTTTCCTTCGTAAAGTTTAGCGGCAGCTAATACAGTTCCGTAATTATGGTTATTGAAAACAAAGGCAGTATTCGTAATGTGTCTTTCTGATGCTAGCTGGGACATATAGTTATGTAGGGAGCCTAGGCTTGTCTCGCTGCGGCCATTAAATTGAGAATTAATTATATAGAGGTTTTGTGTGAAAATCACAGAAAGTAGTGTAAAGCTGAAAATAACTAATAATGATTTATTGTTTCCTCTTGCCCACAATTGAATTCCCAGGGAAGTAAGAGAGGAAATGATTAAACATGGCAAAAGATAAAACAATCTTCCAATTGGGTGCATTGCTGGGAAGCTGGGGTAATTATTTGATATAAAAATAAAGCCTATTATACTTATGAGTATCAAAAAGATGATTGAGAGTGATAATCGATAGCTATTGTCTTTATTTATATAGGCGATTATGCAAAAAACTAAACCAACAATTGCGGTCAAAGGAATAAAGAAATTGGAGTAAAAGAATAAGTAAAATATTTTATTTACGTCAAAATCAATTTTGATACCGGAGCTTAGGCTGCGTAATCCACTGTCATTAAATACTAAGTAAATCAGGATCCAAAATGCAAATATAAGTAGAGCATAGTACGAATTATTTAAAAGTAATTTTATTTTTTTTGTAGAGTTTTCTTTGGATATGAGTTGGTATATTAAAAATACTGCTAATATAAAAAAAGCCATCACAATTGCCGCGGCATGTAACGCCACAGCCAGTATTAAAGTTAGTAGCCCAAGTCGCTTGTAGTTATTGGTTAGAAGGCCAAGAGCCAGTATGCTACAAGCGACTGCGGCAGTCATTGGAATGCTTAATAATAAAGAAGGAAAGCCGTTGATGCCTAAAAAAAATGTAGGTATTGAGGTGGCTTTAATTGTCCTAAAATATAATGGAGTCTCTGATATAGTAGCCAATTTGATGGGCTATCTTGCAGCAAATCTCCAGAGCTATATATTGAATAAAATATGGACATTCCAAAATAAAGACAAGATTGAGAGAACATTCTTATTGTATTTATTTGTAATTTTGATTGCTTACCTAATTAATGTATTAACATTATTATTTATTTTATATTATCTTAATATGAATAGTTACTTTGCCCATGGAGTCGCTGGACTGGCTTATGGTGTGACAGCTTTTCTGGGTATGCGATATTGGGTTTTTACAAAAAACACATCGGCTTAATTTTTAAGAAGAAACCTATGAATAAATTTAGTGAAACCATAAAGCAGATAAAGGTCTGTAAAATATCTGGCGATTCTGATCTTGAGCTTGTGTTGACTAATGCCAATACGTGTTTCAAGACAGAAGAAATCAAATAACCATTATGACACTAAGATCATTATCTATAATTGGTGGAAGTCGGTGGGCTAGACAAATAGCATTAACTTTAGATTCACTCCTTAGTGCTGAAACTAAAATAACCTTACATTCCCAGCATAATACAAAAAATATACAGGGTTGGATTAACGACAATAATTTGAATAGAATTAATGTCGTTAATACTTATCCATTTTGTTCAGATTCTATTAAACCCACCGCACTTTTAGTGGTAAATCAATCAAGAAAGCATTTCCCTATTGCTATTCAATCACTCTCATGTGGTATTCCTACATTTGTTGAAAAACCTATTAGTTTGACAGAGTATGATGCTAAGCGGTTGTTAGAGACGGCTGTCAGATTTAAAGCACCATTATATGCAAGTAACGTGTTTATGTTTGCGAAATATTTCGAAGATTTCTTTTGTGAAGTAAGGTGTGCTGGAGAGATACAGGAAGTCGATATAGTTTGGACTGATAAGTGTGAAGAGTTCCGTTATGGTGAGGTTAAAAAATATGACCCGAGTGTTACAGTACTTCATGATGTGATGCCACATATTGTTTCCATCATAAAAATGTTATCACTAGAGAAGCTTGAATTAAATAGCTTAGATGTTTTTAGGGGCGGCGCTGAGGTTGTTTTGCAGTTAATGTCTAGTAAAGTGAAGTTCAATGTAAAAATGGCTAGAAATGCAGACAGCCGTGCTAGGAAAGTGAGAGTGCGTAATGCAATGGGGATATTTGAGTTAGATTTTTCCAATGAATCTAATATGTTCATTACTAATATTCAAGTAGGGAGTGTGAAGAATATACCGGCGCCCTCGATTGGGGCATTGCAGAATATGATGGCGTCTTTTATTGATATAGAGAAAGAAAGTAATTTCGATTCACGATTGTCTCCAGAAATTTCCTTGGAAGCTTGTCATTTATGCGATATTGGAATAACACAATACCGGAAGCTTCAGATTGAGTGGTTGATGTCGCAAAAAGAAGCCATTTGTAAGAGTGATATTAGTTATGCTTTTGCAGAGATGACCTGTTCATAACCCGTTACTATCCAGTTGTATTTGAAGAGTGCTTTGGTTGTTAATGCTATAACTAGTGTTTGTGTAAGCATTTCAATGCGAGGGATTTACAACATTAGGGTATGATTTTAATGCCATATCATATACACTGTTCATTTAATGAACGCCTATGGGAGGTGTTGCCTTAGGCTCCCAAGTCATTGAAATAAATGGGTATTATACAAAAGCATTCAGTTGAAGAGAGGTATGTGCCTCATGACCATGGCTAGCTTCTTTTTACCCAATATAGGTATGTATTAAAGAGCTCGGGGAAACATTAGTAAGCACTTAGGCCTTGTTTATAGAAAAATAGTAAATGAGTAAGAGCTCTTTACGGAGTGCCTGATATGGATTTCGTAAAGAGCTCTCAGCTTCAGGGTAAATTAACAATCCTGTAGGGAAAATTTAAAGGGAGTAGCAACATTATATACATAGTGTTGTATGGCGGTAGCGTGTCTGAACCAAATATAATAGAGTAGAGTAGTAATAAGAATGCTAAGCGATGTAAAAATTAGTTATCGGCAAGTATTTAAGGAATCTTATTCATTTCTTGATACTGACCTTCGCAAAAAGTCTTTTCTTAGTATTGTGTTATCAACAATAAATGCAGTTTTAGAAATGCTGGCATTGGTTCTTATATATCCATTAATAATCCTGATTACTAAGAGAGATGAGCCTGTTGGAGAGACGTTCAAAGTTATCGATAATTTGGTAAGTGTCCTGCCAGAGCAGGATCGTGCTTTTTGGATAGGGGTGGTAATAGCAATTATTTACATCCTTAAAAATGTCTTTTTTCTAAGTTATTCATGGTGGCAGTTATGTTTCATTAGAACGGCATCAGCACGTTTTAGTGTTAGCTTGCTTAAATATTACATGACTCAATCATATAGTTGGCATCTTAATAAAAACTCTGCTGAATTAATGAGAAATGTTAATGGTTCTGTAATAACTGTCTTTCGAAATGTAGTGTTAAATATTTTGAATAGTGCCTCTGAATTATTAAATATCTTGGGTATATTACTGATATTGTTGAGCATGGAGCCGCAAGTAATGATTGGCATTATACTTTTTCTTGTTATATCTACATATACATTCCAAACTGTTTTTTCAAAAATTTCTATTAAGGCGGGTAAGAACGTAGAATCGTCGAATCTTTTGATTATTAAGAATGTCATGCAGTCTCTTGGAGCTTTAAAAGAAATGAGGCTGTTAGGGCGAGACTCAAACCTTTATGACCACTTTGAAACGCATAAAAAAATACAGGTAAATGCTTATCGTGATGTGGCAATGATCTCGTTATTACCGAAAAGTTATTTAGAAATTATATTAATATTAACATTGCTTATCGGAGTTTTTTTAGTAAATGTGAGCGGTAATCCAGAGCATCTTTATGCGACGCTAGGTATATTTATAGTTGGTGCATTCAGGATGCTGCCTTCAATATCAAAATTATTGTCAATGGGGCAGGCAATAGCTGCAGGTATCGCTTCTCTAAATAACGTTAAGAATGATTTAAATAAAGCGATGAAGGTAGACCCAGACAAGCATATTTCAGAGGAGAAATTAAGAAGTAGACTCAGATTTAATTTTAAAATTGAATTGAGTAATGTCGGGCATAGCTACGAAGATAATACAGTCAAAGTACTTGACGATATTAATCTTGAAATTAAAAAAGGAGCTTATATAGGCATCGTTGGAGAAACAGGTGCAGGTAAAAGTAGCTTGATCGACGTTTTGACTGGAATACTGGAGCCAAGTCAAGGGAAGGTGTTCGTTGATGGGGATGAAATCACCGGAAATTATAATGTCTGGAATGGTGCGCTTGGATATGTTCCACAAATGATTTATTTGATCGATGATACTGTAAGAAACAATATTGCAATTGGCTTAGATGGCGAAAACATAAATGACGAGAGGCTAATGGATGCTATTAAAAAGGCTCAGCTCAGCGACTTTATAGATCATCTTTCTGATGGTATTGATACGATTGTCGGTGAAAGAGGGGTTAGAATATCAGGTGGAGAACGACAAAGAATTGGTATAGCAAGAGCATTATATTCTGATCCTGAAATTATTATATTTGATGAAGGAACATCTTCTCTTGATGCTCAAACAGAAGCAAATATATCAAAATCTATAGAAGGTCTAAGGGGAGATAAGACTATTATCGTTATTGCACATAGATTGAGTACCGTAGTTTCCTGTGATGAAATCATCTACTTACAGGACGGTAAGGTTTTGGGTAAGGGAAAGTTTGAAGCTTTAGTTAAAGAAAATCCTACACTTAAAGCTATGGTTAATTATTCGGATATGAGTGATTACATTGTTGAAGATTAATTCTTTGTTATTAATAAATAAACTGCGATTCAAATTAAAATGCTAAGAAAAAAACATATACTGATTTCATTTATTGGCGCGTATACTGTATACGACTATTTAAGGTCAGGGATACTCGATGAGCTATATAAAGAATTCGACTTGAGTTTTGTCATAACATATAAAACTGAAGGGGAAGCAGAGTTAAAGAGCTATGGCGAAGTAGTCAAACTGCCTATTGATAATTATTGGAGAACTAGAATATACGGTATTGGAAAAAGTGTTTGGCATTATTATAAGAAAAGAAGTTTCGTTTTAACCGATAAACAACGTAGATACCGTTCTTTAATATCCTTGGGTAGATTGGATACATTTGTTGTAAAATCAGTGATAAATTTAAAGCTATCTAAATTAGTCGGTGTCTTGATAAGGCAATTATTAAGAATAACGACGCCAAATGTTTTACCGGCAAAAGAGAGCGTAGATTTGGTTATGATGGTTTGGGGGCTTGAATCATTAATAAATGATGACACTATCCGGTGTGGCAGAGATAATAATATTCCAGTTTTTGCAGTGCAAGGAGGTTTAGATAGTATTTCGACAAAAACTTGTTATGAACCACCTCCATATGCAGCGGTTTGGGGTGAGTCATGCTTTTATAGTTGTGTGTATGCGCATGGATTTAAGCCCACATCTGTTTTCGTAGTCGGTTCGCCTCGTTTTGAAAGCCATCAAAAGAAATATAATAAAGAGCAGGTTAGAGGTGAATTAGGTTTGCCTCTGGAGAAAAAAATTGTATTTTTTTGTGGTACGGGATTGCCATTTGATGAAGCTCATGTGATGAAGACCTTGCAGAAAGCTTATGATGATGGCTGTATAAATAATGATGTAATAATTATGTATAGACATCACCCTTATGGAAGAACAAACTTTGCAAGCTGGGAAGAAACTAAAAACATACCTTTTGAAACGGACTTTTTAACGGTTGCCCCCTCGGGTAAAGCTAGTAATGGTAGTGAATTTTATTCAAAGTTATTTAGCGCATCAGATGCTGTTATAACTCCGTATTCAACCATGACCATGGAGGCAACAGCATATGGTTTGCCAGTAATGTGTGTAGGCTATAATGATGATGCTCGAGAATACCTATATGATTGGTCAAGCAGCATATATGAGCCTCACCTTAGTTTAATTCACCACAGTGACTGGGGTGTGGTTTGTGATGACAAGAGTTTGATTGTTGAAAAGTTTAATTTATTGGTAGAGAAGATTGGAGATGAAGAGGTCTATAACGATGCAAAGACTTCGCATAAGTTTATCAATAGGTTAGGTAAGGAAAGTGTTTCTGATAGAATTAAGTCAGCAATTAACAATCTGGTTAACGTTAGTGATTCTTGACTTTTTGATTTGAAAAACCTGTTTAATTTAAACGTTAATATTTTACCCTAAGGACTATTTGAAAAAAAATGACAGCTTTAAATAAAAAAGTAATAAAAAATATAATAGAACCTTTTGTGCAAAAAACATATGATGTTTCCACTAAAGAATGGAGTGAACTTGAGTTAAGTATGCGTAAAATGTTTAGGTGGCGATATATAAAAAACATTCTAAACCCTTTTTACAATGAGAAAAAGGTAGAAATTGTAAAGTCATCATACGAACTTAATTGGGCTGTTACTGAAATGCCAAAAGTTTGTAGAGAGCCTGCAACTCACTATACATGGAATGACAGTTACTATTATATGAGTAGCTTTGCTGAGAAAAAATTTCATATGTATTTACTGCAACAGCAGTTAACTTCTCTTGGAGCGAAAAAAATATTAGAGGTGGGGTCTGGCAATGGTGTCATGGCTATTGCGTCTGCTTTAGGCGTTGAAGATGCTGAAGTCTTTGGGATTGAACTAACGGATACTGGTGTTGAAAAAGCAAACTACATATTACAGAATAATGATGAGTTACAGAAAATAAAAGACTTCGTTCCTTTTGATGTAAAAAATGATGAGTTGAAAGTTAGTTTTGAGTCTCGAAATGCATGCTCCTTACCTTATGATGATGAAACCTTTGATGTTGTCTACACAAGTTTAGCGCTTGAGCAAATGAATTCTGTTATTGAACAAGTCTTATCTGAAATATTTAGGGTTTCAAAAAAACATGTTGTGTTTATTGAGCCCTTTAGTGATTTTAATCAAACTAAGTTGCAGAAATATTATACGCGCTCAAGAAATTATTTTTCTCATACAGTTGAAGATATGAAGAAGTATGGGTTTGAACCTGTTGAGGTTATATCGGATTTTCCTGTAAAGATGACTCGGGGCGCCGGCCTTCTGTTGGCAAAAAAGATAAGTAATGAAAAAGCTCTTTAAGAAAATTAAACTTCTTCGAAGACTGTATCAATATTATTTGGATATTTTTGTTTATGGGCCAAACTATTTTCGAAAAAATCTTGTTGTTGATAGAAGTGATGAGACTAAAAACAAATTACTCGAATTAAATGACAAAGGTTTTTTACAGGTAAATAGCCAGTTCAGTAAGGATTATATTGATAAATTAAAAGATAAAATTGACAAGGAAATACAAGGGTGTGCGGCCAACCATGGGCAGGCAGTATATTCTGAATTGCAAAAATACTATACTTTTACAAATCCTTTTTTGTTAGATGATGCCCTGCTTTATTATGCTACGCACCCTGATTTATATTCGCTTCTTGAGCGATATTTTAATAATAAAGTATATTTAGCGGATGTCGATTTGCGTGTAATACCACCAACGGAAATCAAGGATGTTGAAGCTAATGTTAAAGAAAAGCATGGGCTGTCTCATTATTCATCATCCCATTGGCATTATGATATACGCGGTAAGCAAGTAAAGGTAATGGTTTATTTAAGTGATGTTTCTAGAATTGATAGTAAGTTTATGTGTGTCTTAGGTACACATAAATCAGGAGAAAAAAGTTTAGACTACGAAAAGTCTAGATTTGAAGATGCTGAAGTAGATGCAATGGGGAAAGAAAAAGTTGAATGTTTAGGTGAGGTAGGCTCAGCTTATTTATTCGATACAAATATTATTCACCGATTAAATCGTAGCAACAAAGGGAATGTTAGATACTCGATCACTTTTTATTATACAACGGGTCGTCATTTAAGAGAACTCTATGTTACGAAAAGCTCTTTCGAAAATTTGTGTGCTATATCAAAAAAAATGCTGGATGGGCATTCAATGCCAAGAATTAATTTTAAATAAATGGCAGCTATAATATATAGATTATGATTGTATTAAATGATAAAAAAATAGGTAAAGGTGAAAAAGCCTTTTTAGTTGCTGAGGTTGCTCAGGCACATGATGGCTCTCTCGGTGCGGCTCACTCTTTCATTGATGCAGTTTCAAAGAGCGGTGTTGATGCAGTTAAATTTCAAACTCATATTGCCAGTGAAGAATCTACACTGGATGAAAAGTTCAGAGTTCAATTCTCTAAGCAGGATCTAACACGATATGATTACTGGAAGCGTATGGAATTCACCGAGTCTCAATGGAGAGGGTTGGCTCAACATGCTAAAGATGTAGGTTTAGAATTTATAAGTACCCCTTTCTCTATTAAGGCTTTTGAAATACTTGATGATTTAGATATGCCTTTTTGGAAGGTTCCGTCTGGCGAAATTAAATCTTCAAGCTTATTAGATAGAATGATAGCGACAAAGAAGCCAATTGTTATGAGTACGGGGATGAGTTCTCGGAAAGAAATCAATGATAATGTTAAGATTTTAAAAGAATCTGGGAATGCATTTGTTATATTGCAATGTACGAGTAAATATCCTACTCCATACGCTCAAGTAGGCTTGAATGTTTTAAAAGAATTACATGAAGAGCATGGTTGCCTTGTGGGGTTGTCAGATCATTCCGGTACCATTTATCCTGCACTTGCGGCAATGACAAATGGCGCCAGTTTTATTGAAGTGCATGTAGCATTACATAAGCATCAGTTTGGCCCCGACACGAGCTCATCTATTTCATTAGATGAGCTTTCAATTTTGTCTGAAGCAAGTAAAGCGTTTCATGACATGAATGATAGTCCTGTCGATAAAGATAAAATGGCAGAAGAGCTATCTTTGTATAGAGATTTATTTTTTAAGAGCATAGCATTAAAAAAAGATTTACAATCTGGAGTGGTATTAAGAAAGGAAATGTTAACTATGAAGAAGCCTGGCACAGGGATTTCCGAGTCTGAACTAGAAAAAATTATTGGCAAAACTTTAATTAGAGATGTATCCGCTAACCGCCTATTAACCGATGAAGATTTTAAAGAGTAAGAGCAATGAAGAAACGTAGAATAGCTATTGTTATAAATAGTCGAGCCAATTATGGAAGAATAAAGTCAGTTCTTACAGAAATAAAAAAGCTTCCAGGTTTAGAATTGATGATTGTTGTAGGTGCTTCTGCATTGCTATATAGGTTTGGGAATGTAAAGGATATTATTGAGAAAGATGGATTCGAGATTACGACAGCAGTTTATTCTATTGTGGAAGGTGAAACCCCAACCACTATGGCTAAGTCTACGGGGTTGGCCATTATGGAGTTAGCCACAATTTTTGAAAATCTAAAACCTGATATTGTCTTAACAGTAGCTGATAGATTTGAAACTATTGCGACAGCAATAGCGGCTAGCTATATGAATATCCCTGTCGCACATACTCAAGGTGGCGAAGTTACAGGTTCAATCGATGAAAGTGTAAGGCATGCGGTGACAAAACTTTCTCATATTCATTTTCCTGCAACGAAAAAATCTGCTGATATTTTAATAAAGATGGGGGAGTTGCCTGAAACGGTTCATTATACAGGGTGCCCAGCAATCGATATGATTGCAGATTTAGATTTAAAGTTGCCTAATGATTTCTTTGAGAAATACTTAGGGGTAGGTGAAAAAATTGACCCAGCGAAACCCTATATAGTCGTACTACAACACCCTGTAACGACTGAATACGGACAAGGCCTTTCCCAAATAAACGAAACTTTAACTGCAGTGGGCGCTATAGATATGCAAACAGTGTGGTTATGGCCAAATGTTGATGCAGGTTCAGATGATATCTCAAAAGGTCTTAGGCAATACCGAGAGCTTAATACTAAATCAAAAATTCATTTTTATAGGAATTTTTCTGTAGAGGACTACGCAAGATTAATTTCTAATTCGTCTTGTTTGATAGGTAATTCAAGTTCTGCAATCAGGGAAGGGGCATTCTTAGGTGTGCCCGGTGTAAATATTGGTACCCGTCAACAAGGCAGGGAAAAAGCATCTAATATAGTTAATGTTGATTATAATGCTATTGAAATTCAGCGGGCCATCTCATCTCAAATTAATCATGAAAAATATGAAAGGTCAACACTGTTTGGAGACGGCAAAGCCGGTGAGCGTATTGCTAAAATACTATCTACCACTGAGGTTAGCGTACAAAAACGTTTGTCTTATACGGATTAAATGAGTGTTGAGAGAGAAGTCGAGAGTTTTATAATGTTTCTTGCTAACAATGGAGTATTAGTTTAATTTTTTAAAATGACAATTTATACTAAAGAACAATTAAGCGCGCATCATAATTTATTACTTGAAAAAGTTTTTCAAGTAAATACACGTTGGCCTCAGTTTACCCTTCTATTAAATGATATTAAGAAGCTAGCCGAAGAGTCTAGTGAAACAGAGAAGGTTGTTAGTCTTGAAAGGGGGCTGTTGTATGGAGGCATTAGTTTGTTTGCGCCCTACTTTTTTAAAAGTAATTTCATTTCTATTGATTGTAGTCCTAAAGCTGCTGATGAAAGTGGTGCTTACAATAAATCACTAGTAGATGACCCGAGGTTAATAAAAATAAACTCATCAAGAAGAGCATCAATAGAAAATATAGGTGTTGAAGATGATTCGGTTGATTTGGTTGTTATTCCTAATTTAGTTCATCACGTTGAAAATCAAAAAAAATTATTTGAAGAAGTGTCTAGAATAATTAAACCCGGTGGTAAGGTGTATATATTTGAAGCTATCGTCAGGGAGCTACATCAAATCCCCAATGATTATATTCGGTATACACCATATGGGCTATCATCTATATTAGAAAGCGTTGGTTTAAATGTTGCTAATTGTAGCCATGAAGGAGGGCCATTCTCAGCAATCTCATATTGTTGGGAGCAAGCGCTTGAATATATACCTGAAGAAGAAAGAAAAGAGTTAGAACGATGGTATCGAGAAGAGCACTTTCCAATGTTGATGAAATTTGATAACCAATATACAGAAAACTTGGTTAGGAAAAATTCCTGTTTTCCTGTTGCATTCTCAGTGTTAGCGAAAAAATAAAATTATATAAAGCTGGTTGTCTATGTGGAAATCCTTATCCGTCTTAGCTATTGTTCCCGCAAGGGGAGGCAGCAAAGGAATCATTAAAAAAAATCTTAGGGAAATTTGTGGAAAATCATTAATAGCACATACAGCAACTTTGGTTTCAAGTATAGATTGGCTCGATGCTTCGGTTTTATCATCTGACGATCAAAGTATGATTGATGAAGCAATATTGCATAACTTGTCCGCACCATTTGTCCGACCTGATGAGCTGTCATCCGATCTTGCCAACAGTATAGATGTTTGGTTGCACGCATGGAGAGAGGCTGAAAAATTTTACAACAAGGTATTTGATGTTTCTATATTACTAGAACCTACAAGTCCGTTAAGGACTAGAGAAGACATCGAGCGGGTAATGCAACTATTAGATAAACCTAAGGTTAATTCCGTTGTAACAGTATCTAAGACTCCAGCGCACTATACCCCAGAAAAAACATTAGTTTTAAATCAAAATAGATTAAAAAATTATTTAGATACGGATACACCAATTCGTCAGATGATCCCAAGTTACTACCATAGGAATGGTATTTGTTATGGTATGAAAAGAGAGCATTTTTTTAAAAACAAATGTATTTTCTCAGATTCCACGGAAGCCGTTTTAATCGATAGGCCAATCGTTAATATTGACGATGAATTTGAACTTGATTATGCATCGTGGCTAATGCATAAAACCATAAAGTAAATATTCTAATATAATAGCGAAAAAACAGTAACTGATAAATATTAACCCAGATGCATTAATTAAATAATGTATCGCAATAGAACTTCAAATAATATGATTCCATATGGTCAGCACTATATTGACGAAGATGATATAGACAAAGTCGTAGAAGTATTAAGATCTGGTACTTTAACTCAGGGTCCAGTTATTTATGAATTTGAAACGACATTAGCTAAACAGGTTGAAGCAAAATATGCTGTAGCGGTCTCAAGTGGAACTGCGGCATTACATCTTGCTTGCTTGGCTGCAGGTATTGGTCCAGGCAAGAAAGTTTATACTTCTGCTAATACATTCGTTGCCAGCGCCAATAGCGTAATTTACACGGGGGGTGAACCAAGATTTACCGATATTAATGTTGATACACTTAATATGTGCCCCGAATCTCTTTTGTCACATATCGCAAAGGATCCTGAAATAGATGCAGTTATTCCTGTTCATTTTGCTGGTTTACCTTGTGATATGGAAGCAATAAGTAATATAGCCAGTAAACACAATGCAAAAGTAATTGAAGATGCATCCCATGCACTCGGGGCTTATTATTCCTCAGGGAAACCTGTTGGATGTTGTGCATATTCTGAGATGACGGTGTTTTCATTACATCCAGTTAAAGGCGTTACAGCGGGCGAGGGTGGAGTTATAACAACGAATGATTCCGCAATCTATTCCAAACTGCTTCATTTGCGTAGTCACGGTATTTCTAAAGGCAATTTTGATATCCCAGGCATCAGCGAAGGTGATGATGCTTTAGTTTATAAAGATGAGGCTATTGATAATGGTAAATTAAACCCGTGGTATTATGAAATGCAGGAGTTAGGATATAATTATAGGATTACTGACTTTCAATGCGCATTAGCATTATCACAGTTACAAAAAATCAACAAATTTATGCAACGTAGAAAAGAAATAGCAAAAATCTACGATAGTGAACTCGCAAACTTACCTTTTGTCACCTTAACTCAGGCTGATGCTTGTAGTAACAGCTCCCTACATTTATATGTTATTCGAATAGACTTTAATAAGTTAGGTAAAACGCGTGGGGAAGTAATGCGTGAACTGTTCGAAAAGAATATTGGTACACAAGTACATTACATCCCAGTTCCATTTCACCCTTATTATGCTGATATGGGTTTTGAGCGTGATAATTATCCAGTAACAAAAAATTATTATTATCAAGCTTTGTCAATTCCTATCTATTATGAACTTACAGATTCAATGGTTGCTGATGTTGTTTCTGGAATTAAAGATACTCTACGGTAAGAATTGATCAGTGAAATTAGCTCTAGGTACAGTTCAGTTTAGTCAAAATTATGGAATAGCCAACAAAAGAGGCATGATTCCTTATAATGAAGTGCAAGAAATCTTAAAATACTCAAATGAAGCAGGTATTAACACTTTAGATACGGCTATTTCGTATGGTGATTGTGAAACTATTTTAGGGAGTGTAGGTGTAGATTCATGGCAAGTGATTTCAAAGCTTCCTGAGATCCCTTTAAATTGTAACGATATAAAAAGATGGATAGTTGAAACGGTTAAGTCTAGCCTTAATAAGTTAAATGTTCCTCAGCTTCATGCCTTATTATTACATAGACCAAAACTATTACTGGAAGATAATGGCGATATAATCTACCAAACTTTAAATGAGTTAAAAGAGAAAAAATTAATAAAAAATATTGGAATTTCAATTTATGAGGCAAATGAGTTGGAGTCAATTATTAACAATTACAAGGTTGACATTGTTCAAGTACCTTTTAACTTGATGGACCATCGGCTTATCGAATCTGGCTTATTAGCTAAAATGGCATCTTCTAATATTGAAGTGCATGTACGCTCAATTTTCTTGCAGGGATTGCTTTTAATGAATAATGAAAATAGGCCAAAAAAATTCAATTTCTGGAAAAACAATTGGAATAAATATGATCAGTGGCTTAAAGTTAATGGGTTAACTCCATTACAAGCGTGTTTAAAATTTGTTTCTTCTTTTTCTGAAATTGAAAAAATAGTAGTAGGCGTTGATCATATTTGCCATATTAAGCAAATAGTAGAGGCTTATAAGGTTGAAACGAATCTAACACCAGTGAGATTTAATAGTGATGACTTGAACTTATTAAACCCTTCAAATTGGATAAATATAAAATAAGCTTGTTGGAGAAGTATATGAGTATAGAAATAATTGCAGAGTTAGCACAAGGTTTTGAAGGAAAACCGGAGCAAGCCAAGCTATTAATGTTGGCTGCAAGTAAAGCTAAAGCTGATGCTGTTAAATATCAGCTGGTTTATGCAGACGAATTAGCTACAACTGACTATGAGTATCATGAATTGTTTCAGTCTTTAGAGATGCCAGATGAAGTTTGGCATGAATTAGCAAGTTATGCCAAACAGTTAAAGATAAAATTACAGTTTGATATTTTTGGAGAAAAAAGTCTTAAATTAGCTGAAGAAGTTAAAGTAGACACTGTGAAGTTACATGGAACAGATATAGCAAACATTGGGCTACTGAATAAAGTATCATTCAGCACGATTAAAAGAGTAATATTAGGTGCAGGGGGAGCATTCCTTAGCGAGCTTGAGCGAGCTTTAGATATCTTGAATGATAAAGAAGTTGTTGTTTTGTTTGGGTATCAAGGATACCCAACACCGATTGATACTAATCAAATTTCTCGAATTCAGCTATTTAAACATATGGTGGGGGATAGCAGAGACAACGTAATAGTTGGTTTTGCTGATCATGCTGAACCAGACTCGGAATTATCGTATGCAATAGCTGCAACCTCTATAGGAGCAGGTGCTAAAGTTATAGAAAAACATTTAACGTTAGGGAAAACAATGGAGTTGGAAGATCATGAGTCGGCATTAAACCCTGACGAATTTTTAATATTTTCAGAAACCGTTCGGAATTGTGCCAAAGCTTATGAAGGAGCGATTCATGAAAATGATTTTGGTATGAGTGACGCTGAATATAATTACAGAAAATTGATAAGACGACATGTCGTTAGCGTTAAAAATTTAAGTAAAAATACAATTATTAAGCATGATGACGTAGGTCTAAAAAGAACCTCGTCGGAATCATTCCTAACAGATATTGAGAGCGTTTATAATAAAGTGGTGTTAAATGATATTCAAGAGAACGCACCTATTTTACCGGAGAGCGTTAAATAAAAATGAAACGAAAATTAGTTGCAGCGTTAGCCTGTCGTAATCAAGGAACAAGATTATACGGTAAGCCTCTTCAAAACTTAGATGTGAATAATAATGTAACTATATTAGATAATATAGTAGATTGTTTAAAGTCAATTGATTGTATAGAAGATATTGTCCTCGGAATTTCCGAGGGCATTGAAAATGAAATATTCAAAATAATTGCAAAACAAAAAGGTATTAAATACATCGTTGGAGATCAGACTGATGTTTTATCTAGGCTTATACAGTGTGGGAAATTAGTTGATGCAACGGATATACTCCGTGTTACTTCTGAGTCACCTTTTCCATATTATGAAATAATACAAGAAGCATGGGGAGATCATGTGAAAAATGTTGTGGATGCAACTTTTCTGGATGAAATTGTTGATGGTTGCGGTTTTGAAATAATTAGTTTACAAGCTCTATCTATTTCTCACTCAAAAGGAAAACAGAAGCATAGGTCTGAACTGTGTACTTTGTATATACGTGAGAATGCTAGTGAGTTTAATATATTAAGAGTTGGTCTTAGTAATAAATTAATAAGAAAAGACCTTAGGTTAACGGTAGACAATCCAGAAGATTTGGTTGTATGTAGACATATATACAAACAGTTTAAAGATAAAGCACCAAATATTTCTGTAAATGATATTGTAAATTTTTTAGATCAAAATGAAGAACTTGTGAAGCTTGTTTCACCTTATACAGAAATAGGATATTCAACGATGTACATATTTGATGAAAATGAATAATAAAGGATCAAAACTTTGGCAGCGAGCTAAAAAAATCATTCCAGGAGGGAATATGTTGCTTTCAAAGAGACCAGAGATGTTTTTGCCAGAATTATGGCCTTCGTATTTTAGTAAAGCTAAAGGCTGTAAGGTCTGGGATTTAGATGGAAAGGAATATATCGATATGTCTATCATGGGTATTGGTACAAATACTCTTGGGTATGGGCATGATGCGGTTGATAAGGCGGTCCAAAATGTGCTCGCAAATGGAAACATGTCTACATTTAATTGTCCCGAAGAAGTTTACTTAGCGGAAAAGCTTGTTGAGTTACACCCATGGTCAGATATGGTACGGTTTGCAAGGACGGGTGGTGAAGCTAATGCGATTTCGATTCGGATAGCAAGAGCCGCTACAGGTAAGGATAATGTAGCTATTTGTGGTTATCATGGATGGCATGACTGGTATCTCTCGGCAAATTTGTCTGATGATGAAAATTTATCTTCACATTTACTATCTGGACTTGATACGAATGGAGTTCCAAGGAACTTAAAAAATACTATATATCCCTTTAACTATAATAACTTTGATGAATTAAAGCGTCTAGTTGAGACAAAAGATATTGGTGTTATAAAAATGGAAGTCAGAAGAAATTTACAACCAAAAGATGATTTTCTAAATAAAGTTAGAGATATAGCAAATAAAAATAATATAGTTTTAATTTTTGATGAATGTACTTCTGGTTTTAGACAGAGTTATGGTGGGCTACATAAAATATATAATGTCGAACCTGATATGGCTATATTTGGAAAGGCACTCGGAAATGGTTATGCGATAACTGCTATTTTAGGTAAAAGAGAGGTGATGGAAGCTGCTCAATCTACTTTTATCAGTAGTACATTTTGGACAGAAAGAATTGGCCCTGCAGCAGCATTAAAAACACTTGAGATTATGGAGGCAGGAAAATCCTGGGAGATAATAACCGAAACTGGTTTAGATATTACATCTAAATGGAGACAGTTAGCTGAAAGTTATGGCCTCCCAATAACTACAGGGGGATTATCTGCCTTAACTTATTTTTCGATTGATAGTGAAAATTTTCTAGCGTATAAAACCTTTATTACTCAAGAGATGCTAAAAAAAGGATATTTAGCGGCAAACAGTATTTATGTATGTACTGAACACCAGCCAGTTGTAATCGATGGTTATTTTTCCGCGCTAGATGAAATATTCAAAATAATAAAAAAGTGTGAAGAAGGTGAAGATATTTATAAATTGCTTGATGGTCCTGTTTGTCATGATACATTCCAACGATTAAATTAAATAAATTTTATTCTAAATATGAAGCACGCAATAAATTTAAGACCATTTTCTGAAAATGATATTACAGTTGTTTGGGAATGGCGCAATAGCCATAATGTTTCCAAATATATGTATAGACAATCCATTGTTCCTTATGAAGAACACGAGAAGTGGTTCCATAAAATATCAAATGATAATAGTTCAGAATATTGGATTATACAATCTGGAAAAAATGACATTGGAGTCGCATGTATAACTAATATTAATGTAGAACATAAGCACGCAGATTGGGCTTTTTATATTGCAAATACACAGACAAGAAACTCGGGTATTGGTGCGTATGTGGAGTTTCAAATCATTTATACTGTTTTTGAAAAACTTAAATTAAACAAATTATGTTGTGAGGTTTTAGCGTGGAATGAGTCAGTTATAAAGTTACATAAAAAATTTGGTTTTGTTGAAGAGGGAATAAAGCGTGAGCACGTGTTAATTAATGACGAGTATCAAGATATTGTATGTTTTAGTTTGTTGGCATCGGAGTGGGAAAAAGATAAAAGTGAACACTTTTCTCGTTTTAAGCGATTAGGATTTTTTACAAGTCAGCCTATATAAAATGACAAGCGTAAATATAATTCCCGATAGCTCTCCTAGTCAGGGCCTAGGACATGTTTCACGTTGTATGTCTTTAGCAAAAGTGTTAAAAGAACGAGGGTTTGAGATAAATTTCACTGTAAGCTCTTATAAAGCTTTAAAACACATTCATAAAAAAGGATATGATGCATCAATCGGTTCGAATGCAACAGATATATATTATGATATAACCATAGTTGATAGTTATACATATCCTGAGTCGTATTATATTGAACAAAAGAAAAAACAAAATTGTTTAATTGTTATTGATGATTTGGCAGATAGAAAGTTAACAAGTGATATTTATATTAATCACAATTTATTTGCAAATAATTTGGATTTAAAAAATATAATATCCAACCATTTTTTGTTAGGTTTTGAATATGCGTTAGTCGATCGTTCTTTTTACGATATAACTAAAATTAAGAAATCATCAAACTGCATTAGTATATCTTATGGCGGAACTGATAATGGACAGTTTTCAGTGCCAGTAATTGAAAGTTTAAGAAAATTAAAGATAGAAAACCCAATTAACTTAATTCTTTCTGATTTAAATAAAATAAAGCCTGAAAAATTAAAATATATTAGGGATAACTATATAGTAAATATTTCTAGTGAGGTAGAAATGTCTGATATATTAGCTGATACTTTTATTTTTTTATGTGCTGCTGGGCAAACTTCGTTAGAAGCTCTTATCTCTAATACGGCATTTGTTGCTTTTCTAATGGCAGATAACCAAATACCAAACGCAAAAGCATTGAAAGACTTAAATTTTCCTGTTGTGAATCAATTTGATCCGTATATAATAGCTAAAAAAACAAAAGATATAGTAAACAATAATTCTCCAAACCAATTTGATTTCTTCTATAATAAAAATGTCGTAATAGGTCCAGATAATATTGTTAATAGGATAGTTGATTATATAAAATAGCTATGTACACATCAATTGTATTGTTTATTTTTGGAGAAATAGTATGGAATTAGAATTCGTAAGTAATACAGGGTTCTATTTGTCGAATCAGGAGCATGTTTTTGGTATGGACTTATGGTTCACACAAGGTGCATTTGAAGGCAGTTGGTATCATTTTCCACCTTTAAGAAAAACTAAATATAGAATTGAAGATTGCGACACCATATATATATCACATATTCATCCAGATCATTGCGACTTCAATTCTCTACGTTACGCAAAAAAAGATACTGTTTTTGTTGTTCCCGGGTATTTCAATCATCTAATCAAACGAAAACTAGAAGTTTTTGGCTTTTACAATATAGTTTCTCTGCAGCACGGTGAAGAAGCAACGCTTCCTTGTGGTGCACATGTTCGCTTATATAAACAGTTTGTGAATAATATGGGGATTGATGCTAAATTTGGAAGTTTGATTGATAGTGCTCTATTAATCAAATGGGACGGAAAGGTCATACTTAATTGTAATGATAACTATATAGATTTGGAGTCTGCGCAAGAAATAAAAAAAGAATTTAATACAATTGATCTGGCATTACTACCTCACTCAGCTTCAGGCCCTTATCCTGCAAGTTTTAATAATTTATCCTTAGATGAAAAATATTTAGAAGCTGATCGCTTGTCTAATTTTTATATTAATCATTTCCTTGAAATGACAGAAACTTTACAGCCAAGACTGGTTGTCCCCTGTGCTGCAGAGTATGTGGTTGTTGGACGAATGTGGAAAAAGAATGACCATATTGGTCTTGCTTATCCCAAAGATGCTGTAGATAGATGGAAGGCAAAAGCTGAAACTCATGGATGTCATACTGAAGCTCATCATTTAGATTGTGGAACGATTTTAAATCTTGATACAGGTAAAACATATGGCCTTGAACCACGTAATCCATCAGTAAAGGAGAGGATGGAGTTCGCTAATAAGTATAAGGATGTTAATTTTCGTTACGAATGGGAAGATACTTGTACTTCAGTAGAGGATTTAAATGTATTAATTCTTGCAGCTAGAGTGAATATGTGGGAAATGCAAAAAAAATTAAACTGGTTTAAAGATTATAATGTTTATATAAATATTGAGGGCCTTTATTTATACCATTTGAATTTTAGTGTTGAGAAAATTGATAATAAAATTGAAGAGCGATATACTCCCTATTTAGAAGTGCGTTTATCACAACAATTAATGTACTCAATTATTACAAAAAAAGTACATTGGAATAATGCTGAAGGCGGATTACATTTAGAATTTTATAGAGAGCCGAATTTATATGTGCCTGAAGTTTTTATATTAATGTCCTTTTTTCATGCTGAAAAAATTCAATATAAATAGTCGATTATATAAATTAAAACTTATTATTAATAGGATGATTTAAAATGGCAAGAGAGATACCAAGTTATAAAGTAAACTCTGACCATAGCTTTGAACAAGCTATGGAAGATCACCTCGAAACTCAAGTTAAAAAGCAAGGCGCATTAAATGTTGTTAATGGCTTTTCCAAATACGCAAGAAGGCAAGAGATAACTAGATTTTTGGTTAGGCATGAGTTGTATAAATTAATTCAAGATCATAAAGGATGTATAGCAGAGTGTGGTGTATATGCTGGACAAGGTTTAATGACTTGGGCACAGCTTTCCACAATTTATGAACCTGTTGGAGGGATGTTTAGACATATTTATGGATTTGATACGTTTGAAGGTTTTCCATCTGTTGATGATAAGGATAAGATTGGTGATTCAAAGTTTGATTGGAAAGAAGGCGATTTAGCTAATGATAGTTATGACGATTTATTGAATTGTATCGAGTTATACGATAAAAATCGTTTTCTATCGCAAATCCCTAAGGTGAGCTTGGTTAAAGGTGATTTTAATAAAACCTCTAAAACTTTCTTGCAGGATAATCCTCATGTACTATTTTCACTAATATATCTTGACTTTGATTTATACGAGCCAACAAAGCAAGCTTTAGAATTTTTTCTTCCTCGTTGTTCTAAAGGAACTATTTTAGCTTTTGATGAAATTAATCATCCACTTTGGCCTGGTGAAACATTAGCGCTTTTGGAGGGTTTTGATATTAAAACATCAAAACTAAGACAGTTTAATATTGACCCTACTATCTCTTACTTAATTATAGGAGAATAAGAATAATTATATGATTAACAATAAACAAAATGATGAAAATACTTGGGATAAAACTTGGTCTGACCCTGGTGCCCAAGCTTGGTACCCGGACGAACAAGTTGTTCGTTTTCTATCAAGATATTATGTTCAAAAAACTGGCTTGTCTAAAAATGAAAAAAATTGGAAAGCAAAACCTGAAACAGAAATAAAAGGTTTGGATCTTGGTTGTGGTAAAGGAAGACATGTCGTTACTATGGCTGAACAAGGAATAAAAAGTTTTGGAATAGATATATCAGAAGTTGCTATTCAAGATGCAATAAAATGGATAGAGCATTTAAAAATTAATGCGGATTTAATTTCTGGAACAATTGAAAAGTTGCAGTATCCTGATGAATGTTTTGATTTAGTGATATGTCATGGAGTATTGGATCATATATTAGTTGATGTTAGAGTGGCTGCAATTGAAGAGACGTGGCGTATTTTAAAACCTGGAGGTCGATTTTTTGTCAGTTTGATTTCAGAAACTGATAGTGCATTAGGTGAAGGGGAAATAATAGAAGAAATGACATGGCTAATACCAAATGGATATGAAGCGGGCATGCCACAATCTTTTTTTAATGTTGATAGAATTAATAAAGAATTAAGTGATTTTCAACTTGAGAGTATAGTTAAGGTCAGTAATGAGTCTTTTTATGGCCGAAGTTTAATTGGAACAGATAAGCATTACGCTTGCGACTCTCGTTACTATGTTACTGCAATTAAGCCGCTGCATGAAATGTTAAGTCATAATGATTATTCAAGTATTAAAATTTTATTAGAGCCTGAAGAAACAAGTTATTTATCTATATTAGATGAAGGCAGTGTGACAGATTATTATGTTGACTCAATGAGTGACCCTGATGTTATTAAATGGTTAGTAAATGTTAAGTTGAACCCGCCTTCAGAATGTGATGTAAAAAAATATGTGGTGGATAATTTAACTGATCCATATTCATGCTTGTTTGGTTTTTATCATAAGAATGAGCTTAGTGGCACAGTACGAATACATGATGTAAATCAAGTGTCAGGTTCAGCAATATTGGGTATAGTTATATTTAATAAATCTATTTGGGGCTATGGTTGGGGTAATAAATTATTATCAAAAATAGGTGAGTATTGCTTTAAGAATTTAAAATTGAAGTCAATATTTGCATCTATAGATTCTGAAAACATATATGCAAGAAAATCATTTACTGATGCAGGTTTTATTCGATGTCCATCTAGAGATGTCGAATATGGGTTTGGCAATGCTACTTGCTTTGAATTGATTCGATAAAAATAATTGTGGCTTACTAATGAATTTTAAAATAGACAATAAAAGTGTAGGGAAAGGGTGTAAGCCTTATGTAATTGCAGAAATGTCTGGCAATCATAATGGAAATATTAATAGGGCATTAAGGATTATTGATGAAGCCAAAAAAGTTGGCGCTGATGCTGTAAAAATCCAAACATATACCCCTGATACGATTACAATAGATTGTGATAATGAGGATTTTAAAATTAAGAGTGGTTTATGGAAGGGCAAAAATTTGTATGAGTTGTATGGTTGGGCTCATACTCCTTGGGAGTGGCATAAAGAATTGTTTGATTATGCAAGAAAAGTAAATATTACTTGTTTTAGCTCACCTTTTGACACCTCTGCGGTAGACTTATTAGAAGACTTAAATACGCCTGCATATAAAATTGCATCTTTTGAAATAGTGGACTTACCTTTAATTGCTTATGTAGCCAAAACCAAAAAACCTATGATTCTATCAACAGGTATGGCTAATGTTGAAGAAATAACGGAAGCAGTTACAACGGCTAAAGACAATGGCTGTACGGAAATGGCTTTACTACACTGTATCAGTGGTTATCCAACACCTGTTGATCAATCCAATATAAGAACCATATCAGATTTGATAGAAAGATTTAATTTAATTGTTGGTCTGTCAGATCATACTATGGGTACAGCAGCGGCTGTAGCAAGTGTGGCCCTTGGTGCTGCTGTTATAGAAAAGCATTTCACTCTTAATAGAGAAGATAAAGGACCCGATAGCGAATTTTCACTAGAACCAGATGAATTTTCATCGCTCTGTAATGATACGAGAGATGCTTGGTTGGCTCTGGGGGAACCAGGGTATGAGAGTAAAGTTGTAGAGCGTAGTAACCTTAAGTTTAGACGTTCGCTATATGTAGTAAAAGATCTAAAGAAAGGTGATAAATTCAGTAAAGAAAATGTAAAAAGTATAAGGCCAGGTTTTGGAATGTCCCCTAAATATTATTTTAAAGTTTTGGAAAAAAAAGCAGCTAGGGAATTAAAAAAAGGAACAGCTCTTAATTGGGATCTGATCAGCTAGGTTAAATTTCTTATGGATGCGCTTAAAGTCTGATAAACTAATGGCGCTAGTATTGCTAACTTTCTTACAAGCTGATTTTCTCAGGGCTCTCGACTTGTCTCAATCATCGATCCACATCGTCCCATTCTGTATTGCTAGTATCAATCTAAAATAGTAGTTTTGTATCATAGTGATCTCAATAGATTGTCTATTTAAGTGGTAATGAATTTGCATCGTTCGCTTTTGGCACTTTGACCGTAACTAATTAAGTTTTTCAGCTTTAGACATAATGTATTCCTTAGAAGTGTACAAGTACAATATAAAAAATAGTGTAAGGCGGTAGGGGAGAAAAATTTTCTCCAATAAAACATGATTAAAAATTATCTTAAAAAACGAAAAAATAAATATATTCGTAATCTTATGCGGGGTTATAGAAACTTATCCCAGTCGGGAAAAATCTATAAAATTGCTGATTTAAAACGACAGCTAACAATTTCAAAACTTAAACTTGGTTTTTTTTCAGATAGAATATTAAGCGATAGTCTAGATGATTATGAAATTGTTATTCGGCAATATTTATTGACCCGATTCGCTAGTATTAATTTAAATAAAGCTATACTTTATGGTAATAGAAAGTCTAATGGTAAGTTAGTTTTTCCGTTGCCTAAATTATGGCGGGATATTGTTGAAGAAAATGGCTTGAAGGTAGCTAAATATAGGTGCATGTTACTTTGGCAAATGACATTAGTCTGTTATTTTTTTTATGGGGTATTATTTATTTTTAAAAAAATATATGCCTCCTTAATTGTGTGTTTTTTTTACAAAAAGTCAACTCCTGAAAATTATATTTATTTTTTTAGTTTAAAAGAAAATAATATATCTGTAAGTTCGGATGAAAAAAATATTTACAATATGATTAGTTGGTATTCTAATTGGAATGGGAGAGCATCAAGTATTGAAGTCATTTGTCATGATGTGAATGTAGCGACGAAAAGCTTGAGGGGTAATCTTTCTTTACAATACATGCCTTCTGCAACACCTCCATTAGGGAGTTTATTTGAAATAACTCATTTTCTCAGGTGGAGTATAGGCGCAATATTTATAAGCCTGTTTGACTTGTTGAGAGGTAGGTGGTGGCATGTTCTCTTGTTGCAAGAGTCTGCTAAATCTGCCTTAATTAGACTTCAAAAAAAATCTCTTGCTAAGGAGTACTTTTTCCATAATTCCGAATGGATTTACCGACCCCTTTGGACATATGAAGCAGAACGAAAAGGGGCAGAAATTACTTTCTATTTCTATTCTACTAACATTGAAGGTTTTAAACGTGACGAGAATGCTCCTCATAAATATCATTATGGATATCAATCAATGAATTGGCCACGTTATTTAGTTTGGAATGAATGTCAGGCTGATTTTGTACGTAGAGTTAATATATATATTCCTGAAATAGTTAATGTGGGGCCAATATGGTTTGAGGATACAAGTGAGGCCACTATTTTATTGCCGCCAAATGGCGTGGCTGTTTTTGATGTTCAGCCAGTACGTGATTGCTTTTATAAAATGCTATGTATTGATTTTGACTATTATATACCCGAAAATTGTAATCAATTTATAATAGATGTTTATGCAGAATTAACTGAGGCTGATTGTAATCTCATGCTAAAACAAAAAAGAAAGTTAGGTAAATTGATTCATCCAAGATATAAGAAACATATCAATCGATTAAATATGAAATCTAACTTTATTATAATTAATGCAGAGATAAGTCCAATTAAAATTATTGAGAAAGCAATTGCAGTAATATCAATGCCGTTTACATCAACAGCATTATTAGCTAAAGATTTAGGTAAGCCTTCTATTTATTACGACCCATTTGGCATAATTAAACAAGATGACGGAGCTTCTCATGGAATACAAATTGTGACAGGGAGAAAGGAATTAAAGAAGTGGGTTGATGAGGTGGCTCAAAAAAATATAAATCATTGATAATAGGATGTGTGTTTAGACAGTAATAGATTATATGGTTAACTGATTATGGTAGAAATTATTACACTAGAATTTAAAAATTGGTTTTTATTTTTTCTGGTAAATATACCTGGAATTATTGGTAGCAAACTACGATACTATTATTGGTCGAGTAGCCTTGCTATATGTCCTAAGCCATTAACAACTGGTACTGGAACTTACATTAAAGGCGCGGAGAACATGCGGCTTGGGGGTAATATATCTCTTGGTAATAATTGTTTGTTTGATAGTGTGAATGGCGAATTAAATATTGGAGAGGATTCTCATTTTAATCAAGGCGTTATCGTTGTGTCTGCACATGGCCAAATTAATATAGGAAAAAATGTGCTTGTCGGACCATATGTTGTTCTTAGGTCTAGTAATCATAAGTATGATATGAATTCAATAGTGCCTACTGCGAAGCTGGGGCATAAACCGGGAAAAATTATAATAGGAAATAATGTGTGGATTGGAGCAAATTCTACCATCCTTTCGGGAGCAAAAATTGGTGATAACTGTGTTATTGGGGCTGGGGCGGTTGTTAATTCTGAGCTTCCTCCAAATACTGTAGCGGGTGGTGTTCCTGCACGAGTGCTTAAGAGCAATAGCCATGAATCCTGTTAGTAATAGTTGTCAAATATGTGGTGAATGCTTTGGTGAACATATTCCGTATCCATCATTAAATAATAATAGTCTTCAATTTTCTGTGATTAGTATTTGTTCGGGATGTGGTTTAGGCGCTGCAACTCCAACTAAAACGCAAGCAACATTAGATCAATACTATAATAGTGGTGAATATTGGAGTGACACTGTTGAACCTAGTCCTGCTTTGAGTCAGCATTACAGTAGTCAAGCAAAAGAAAGAATAAGGAAAAGTGTCAAATATATAACTGCTCAAAATATTGACATACTTGATATTGGAGCGGGTCAAGGATGGATTGGACATTGGGCTTCAGTTTTTTTAGGGGGCAGTCTTAAATCAGTAGATTTAATTGAGCCTGATGAAGACTTGAATAATACTTTTGGAGAGAACACTACAAGATATTCAAGCCTTGAAGAATGCAATAAAAAATATGATTTAATCTTTATGAATCATGTATTTGAACATGTAGCTGAGCCAGTAGAGTTCATGAAAAAGGTTATTTCATATCTCAAGCCTGGAGGAATAGTTTACGTAGAAGTTCCAAATGAAGATTGGAAGTATAAAGAAGACGTTTTGCCACATACATTTTTTTTCACCGAATTAGCGTTAACATCATTGGGGAAGCGCTTGGGCGTTAATACAATGGGGTGCCATGCATTTGGGGTTGGTCGGAGTAAATTGTTACAAAATATTACACTCAGAGATCGAGTATTGAACAAACTCTATAGTTTTGCCGTTAAGTTTAAGTTTGAAAAAATAAGTAATAGACTGGATCGTTATATATGGAGGTATGATAAGGTTCATACGGATGGAATTTGGCTTCAGTGGTTATTTGTGAAGTAAGTTAAACTAAACATTGGTTTGGTACTGAATATTTTTGTAGTTGAGTTAACCTTTCGTAATCTTGTTGAGGGAAATTGTAATAGGGCGGTGTGCGTGTAGTGGCAGGAGCAAATACGGCATATCCTAGATCACGATAACCTTCGTTGGGGACATTGGCTCTGTGTAGACCTCGGGTATCCTCGATGATTATTGTTCCTGCAGGGACTACACTTAATATCCTATCGCTGCTGTTTTCAGGATAAATCAGGTTGACTTCGTCATCATCATAATACCTTTTGTCATTTAACAGCTTAAGTTTGTTTTTATTTGTATAAGAACCCTTTATATATTCATGGGGGCCATTATTGATAGTGCAGTCATTAAGAAAGAAAAAGCCCTTAATTAAATGATATTTACTGTTTAGATCTCTATGCCAAAAGTGATTCATGCTTCTATGCGGACATGGGAAGTTCCTTCTCACGTATGATTCAATCAATTGAGGGACAAGGCCCATATACTCAGAAATTATTGATAATAAATAGGTGTCGAGCCAAACATTTTGATACGTTGTTGAATGTTCTAACATTTGTACTGATAACGTAGAAGGTGAGTAGTCATCTAAAACCTGTTTGTAATTTACGCAATCACCTTTCTCTATGGCCAGCCCCAATTCACTTAATTCCTTTGGCGTTGCAAGCATACGATTCCTTAAGAAAGATTGATGCTTTTTGGGGTCTATTTTTGACTGGGCAAGACATGGAGTGGCGAATTTAATGCTATTCAAGGATGCTTGAAATTCCCCCCTTAATGTATCAAGCACTTTTGGAGGAATGTAGCTTGTTAAGATTGCAAAACCATCTGTCTGCAGGTCATTTAATATATCTATTTGAGTGTTATCTAAGGGCGGTGATTTTTTGAGCGCACTAATATTTGAGGAATAACGGAATCTATTGAATAGTTTCCTGGCAAGTGATGGTTTTTCGATTTTGTGCTGTTTAAACATTAGTGGTCAACCTAAATATTAGTCAATATAGTTTAGCTCTTTAGTCCAATATTCACAATTAAACATTATGGGCTCAGTTAGTAAGAGTCACAGATAAATAATGGGCTAAAGCGTAAGTTGGGTTATAATCAAGAACTTTACCCCCTGAGCTGGCAGAAACCTACTAATTAGCTGTGAACATAGATCTAATGCTGGTCTTTCTATTTTGCCCTTGAGACTTGAATTAGTGAGAAATTAACAATATGAATTTTAATAAAATAAAACAAATCATGTTAAAATATCGGACATTGGATCTAATCTTCTATGTATACGATTTAACGCTAATGGGAGCCTTCAGGCGATATTCCACCTCTATTTTTTATCTTAAATCTTGGTTGCGAGGCGTAGAAGTTAAATCAGGGTATAAAATTTGGGGTAAGGTATTTATTAAGAAGTTTCCAGGGAGTAACATAAAAATAGGGGAGAATTTATTTATAGTCTCTTCTCCTTTGCGTTATTCGTTGAATATTTTCCCCCAGACTAAGCTGTTAACCCTTAGTCCCGAAGCGAGAATAAGGATTGGTGACAATGTTGGGTTTAATTCATTAACTATTATGTGTCGATCTACATCGGTTTCTATAGGGGACAGAACCCTAATTGGTGGAAATTGCCAGATATTAGATAATGACGGGCACCAATTATGGCCTGCAGTAAGTAGGTTTTCAAGCCCAGGCATTAAATTTGATGAGCCTGTAATAATAGGGAAAAACGTATTTATTGGTTTAAATGTGATTATCCTAAAAGGGGTTGAAATTGGAGATAATTCTATTATTGCTGCGGGAAGTGTGGTGACAAGCGCTATTCCTGCTGATTGTGTTGCGGCAGGTGCTCCTGCTAGAGTAATAAAGTATAATGAACGTAAATAAATTAATTGGCAAATGATGAATAAAAAAATTATTGAAGTAGGTTATGGTTCGGTTCGCCGAATAAAAATTGGCCACAAACTACCATTAGTATTTATTGGTGGTCCATGTGCAATAGAAAGTCGTGAACACGCTTTCATGATGGCAGAGAGGATAGGTGAGGTTTGTCAACGCCTAGATATCCCTTGGATTTATAAATCCTGCTATGACAAAGACTGCCGTTCATCTCCTGATAGTTTTCATGGCGTAGGTATAGATGATGGTTTAAGAATATTAGCTGATATTAGAGATGAGTTTGGCATCCCTGTTGTTGCTGACTTCTCTGATCCTGCATGGGCAGCGCCGACAGGCGAAGTCTGTGATATGGTGCAAATTCCTGCTTATTTGTGTCGCCAAACCTCTATATTAAAGGCGGCAGCTGAGACGAATAGACCGATTCATCTTAAAAAAGGCCAATATATGAGCCCTTGGAATATGAAAAATTCGGTTAGAAAGCTTGAGGCATTTGGCAATGATCAAATTTTATTGGCGGACCGCGGTACATTTTTTGGGTATAACATGTTAGTTAATGACATGAAGAGTTTACCAATCATGGCTGAAACAGGTTGCCCCGTTTGTTTTGATGCAAGCCATTCTATTCAGTTGCCGACATCTATGGGCAATATCTCTGGAGGGCAGAGAGAATTTATCCCACATTTAGTCCGAGCAGCGGCAGCGTGCGGAATTAATGCTTTGTTTATGGAAGTGCATAATGATCCAAGTAATGCCTTATCTGATGCAAATACAGTGCTTAACATTCAATATCTTGAAAATATTCTCGGCCAAGCTAAGGCTGTACATGAAATGCGCCTAGAGTTATTAGACAAGTACGGAGAAGATAATGTCCATCCAGAATAACCAAGCTCTATTAGTTCGTGAAGTAATGCTATCTTTAGCTAATACACCAGTGATTAGCGAAAAGGTGATTCTGAAAGAAGCCTTAGAAGAGATGTCGCGCAGTAGAATAGGTATTGTGTGTATTATCGATGAGCAGGCTAAATTGTTAGGCGTGCTTACGGATGGCGATATACGAAGAAAATTACTTAAAGTACAAAAACCTTTTTCAGCTTTTTTTGTTGATGATGCTCTTGAACATGCTATTCAATCGCCAACTTCAATTCAGCCTGATGATAGATTGATTGATGCAATACAGTTGATGGGCGAAAAACAAATTTGGGATTTACCGGTAACAGATTCTAAAGGAGCACTTCAGGGTTTACTCCATCTTCATCCTGCCATTCAGGCCTTAATGGGAATGGAAGCTTGATCTGTTCTGGCCAAGATGTCTTTAATTACTTATCATCTGAAGCCACAAAAGAAGACCCAGGCGAGAGCTCTCATTGGAAAAAATATAATAAGAATCTAAAGTTCTGTGGCGATGATTTTGATGGTGTTTATGGCTTTGGGTCTGATGCTAAACCATATAAAGGAATTAAAAAATTTCTGCATCACATGATGCAGCATAAGTATAGAAAAATGGGGGAATCTTTTCCCGAGTTTTCTTCAATTGATAAAATCTCTCGTACTCTTGCTAAGAAGCAAGATCGTGCTTATAGTCTAGATGTTTTGCGTCAAGCATTAACTGTGGGTCTGTTAAAGCAACATGTCGATTTTGAATCCCAATTAGAAAAATTAAATGTCTGTGTTATTGGCGACGGGTTTGCCACTATGACTTCCTTAGTACAATCGTATAAGGGTGTAGAAATAACATTTATGGTTAACCTTACAAAAACTTTAATGGTTGACCTTTGGTACTTAAAAAAACATATTGGTGAAGAAGAATTTAACTCTTCTGTCAAAGTTGTTACAGATAAAGAGTCATTAGAACAAGTCATTAATTCAAGAAATGATAATCGTAAATTAATAATAGCATTACAAGCTAAGCACAATAACCTGCTTGAGTATTGTCCGATAGACCTAGCGATAAATGTTGCCTCTATGCAGGAAATGCACCCAGATATCGTTGCTGATTACTTCTCCCATCTTCGCAAAGTGTCTGAAAAAAGAGCGGTATTATTTTATTGCTGTAATCGTGAAGAAAAGACTTTGCCTGGTGGCGAGGTTGTACGCTTTATGGAATACCCCTGGCAAGAAAATGATGAAATTACAGTGGATGAATTATGTCCATGGCATCAGCAATATTATGTTTTAAAGCCGCCTAGATATATGAATTATGATGGCCCGATAAGGCATCGATTGGTTAAATTAAATTAAATTAAGTGGATTGAGATGAATAATATCTTTGAAAGTAGAAAAATATTAAGAGATAAATTAAGAAGTCGCGAACGATTATTTGCGGGTTGGGTATCTTATGCGGAGCCATCGATTACTGAGACGTTTGCGCGAGCAGGTTTTGATTTTATGGCTATTGACATGGAACATTCAACCATTACATTGCCTCAAGCCCAGCGTATTATAGCGGCAAGCCAAAGCGAAGGTGTGCCTTGTTTACCGCGTCCGGTTTCCCAGTCTAATGATTGGTTTAAACCTTTGCTAGAGTCTGGTGCAGATGGACTGTTGGCGCAAATGGTAAATACTCCAGAAGAAGTGCATGATATCATTCAATGCCTTAAATACCCGCCACTGGGTAATCGTAGTTATGGTCTCAATAGAGCGCAAGCATATGGTTTTGATTTTGAAACGTATATAGAAAATTGGAATGATTCTTCTAGTTTGATTATTCAAGTTGAATCAATACATGCGGTTGAAAATATTGATAAACTATTGGCCTTTGATGAAGTTGATGCAGTGATGGTAGGGCCTTATGATATATCGGGTTCATTAGGCGTCCCGGGCCAAACAACTCATCCTAAAGTTATCGAAGCTTCCAAAAAAGTCATTGATGCTTGTGAACGATTTAATAAAAGTTGTGGTACTCAAGTAGCCGATGTCTCTACAGAAAATGTACAAGCCTTGTTTGATTTGGGTTATACCTATGCAATCTTAGGTTCCGACTTATTTGTTCTGTGGAAATGGGCAGAGCGAATGGATGCAATGATGGGCTCACTACGTAAAAAATAAAAGAAGATTATGAATACTTATTTAAATAGTTTATTTAATTTAGAAGGTAAAGTGGCTGCAATCATAGGTGCTGGTGGGCACTTATGCAGTGAAATGGCAAGAGGGCTTTCCCAAGCAGGTTGTTCAGTTGTAATACTGGATTTAAAACTTGAAAAAGCGCAGCTCATTGAAAAAGAATTAAGAGAAATGGGCTGTGACAATGTGATTTCACTTACCATTGATGTGTCACAAAAGCAGCAGCATATAGAGGCGCTACAGAAAGTTTTAGATGAATTTGGTGATCTTGATATTCTTGTTAATGGAGCAGGCATTAATGGGCCTACACCATTTCTAGAGATTACTTTAGATGAATGGCAAGCTATCATGGATTCGCAAATAACCGGTACATTCTTGGGGTGTCAAGTGTTTGGTGCCTACATGCTAGAAAAACAAAAAGGCTCGATTATTAATGTCTCATCTGCATCGGCAGGGCCACCCTTATCCAAGGCATTTACCTACTCTGTTGCTAAGGCCGGGATCAAAAATTTAACACTTAACCTAGGTCGAGAATGGGGAGCAAGAGGTGTTCGTGTCAATGCTATTCGGCCAGGCTTTTTTCCTACTGAATGGAATAGGAAAAATTTTATTGATGCAGGAAGAGAAAAAGCAATCTTAGGTCATACACCAATGCAGCGTTATGGTGAAGTAAATGAACTAATTGGGGCAATACTTTGGTTGGCTTCAGACGCATCTTCTTTTGTCACAGGCTCGGAAGTCACGGTTGATGGTGGGTTTTCGTGCATGACGATTTAGGTACTTAATTGACCGCCGTTCTCCGTGCCAACTGAATTTATTATATAGAGTCTAAATTAATGCAAAATAATGTAGTTGTTATAACTGGAGGTAATAGGGGTATCGGCTTGGATATAACCGAGACTTTTATTAATGCAGGATACAAGGTTATTGTAGGTGCAAGACAAGATTTTAATCTGGAGCAACGTTTCGGTGAAAATTTAAGCTTCCTTAAAACCGATGTGCGTAATGAGCAGGCGCATCAAAAGTTAGTTGAGTATGCGCATAGTAAATACGGAGGTTTGAACGTATTTATCAATAACGCTGGCTTTTCTGAGTGGATGCCAATTGAAGAAATAGAAAATGAATTTTTAGATGATATTATTAATACAAACATAAAAGGCGTGTTTTGGGGATGCAAGGTGGCTGCCAATACTATGTTAAATGGAGGAAGTATTATTAATATTTCAAGTCTCGCCGGTAAAAGAGGCAGTACAAATAACTCAGCTTATTGTGCAACAAAGTTTGCAGTTAATGGTATTACACAATCTTTAGCAAAAGAATTGGGGCCAAAAGGAATAAGGGTGAATGCATTGTGTCCAGTTTTGATTAAAACAGATGGGCTTGTTGAAGCTTTAAAGGGTATACATTCTCCGGCTAAGGGGCAGCCAGAAGAATTTATAGACAATTTTAGTGCTGCAAATTCAGCATTGGGGAGATTGCCAACAGGTCACGAAGTGGGGAAAATGTGCCTCAGTTTAGCTTCAGATAATATGTCAGCCATTACTGGGCAGTGCATTAACGTTGATTGTGGCGTCTTTCCACAGTAGAGGTTTTGAGTAGTGAAAATTATTGCAGTAATACCAGCACACCTTGCTTCAGTAAGGTTCCCAAGAAAGATCTTATATCCAATTCACAACTTGCCAATGATAGAGCATGTGCGACGACGTGCTTTGCTCTCAAATGAAATCTCAAGGGTAATAGTTGCCACATGTGACAATGAAATCGCTAATGTTATTCGTGGATATGGGGGAGAGGTTGTTATGACAGCAAATACCCATACCAATGGTACAACACGTGTTGCAGAAGCTATATCTGATATAGAGTGTAGCCACGTCATGTTATTACAAGGTGATGAACCTTTGCTCTTACCTAACCATATTAATTCATTTGTTGATGCAATTAAAAAAGAACCTGATGTAAAGGCATGGAATGCTACAGGGCCAATTGATAGTGAGGATGAGCTAGACAGGCATTCTTTTGTAAAATGTGCAGTTTCCCATACCAATGAAATTTTATACTGTTTTCGGCGTTCTCCTTGTTATAGTGATTTTATCCAACAAAAACGCTTCGTTAGAAAGATTTTAGGAATTATTGCGTATCGTAAAGATTACCTATTGCAACTAGCATTATCGCCAGTCTCAGCGATAGAACAGGCTGAGTTTATAGAACAAATGCGAATTGTCGAAAACGGAGTGAAATTAAAATCTATAGCTGTAAATGAAAGCTTACCTTCAATAAATGAACCGCAAGAAGCTGATATTGTTAAAAAATATATATCGGCTTCGCAAGAGCAGAAAAAGATACTGCAAGCTATTTTGAATCAAGACGATCTACCTGCGTAACCGTGCAGCCTGTTAACGAAGAAGGATATCAAAAGCTTTGTAAAGCGAGTAAAAAAATTTTAACTGCTAGTGATGTTACTGTTGAGCGAATAAGTGTTAGCTGGCTTCATATATTGCGTGCCCACCCATCGTTTTTAAGTAAATATAGTCATCTTTTTGAAAATGTTCATTGGTGTATGGCTTATGCCAAGTTGGTAGTAAAAAAAACACGCTACAAATGTATTTGGTTTATTAGAATAGTTCAATCAAGCTTTATGGCTAGGTTTAACTACAGTAAAGACAGTCAAGACGAACATGTGGATGTATTATTTATATCCCACCTGTTAAATGCCGAACAATTGTTTAATGAAAAAGATTTTTATTATGGAGATTTGGTTGATAAATTATTGAGCCAAAAATATACTGCGCATACAGCATTTATAAACCATACAAAGCTGCATGATATAAATAAAGTATTAGATGATGGTGGTGAAAAAGTAAATAAATATATTTTTTCTAATGCTTTGTCCTTAAAAGAAGAAATAAACATATTTAACAAATTAAAAAAAGAGTGCAAAGAGATTAACCGCATTGCTTTGTCGGAAAACTTGGATTTCAACAAAAATTTTTATAGGCAAGCCTCAGTTGAAGCATTGTCTCAAAATTCAGCATTCAACCTTCGTTTGGCTTGCCAGCTAGAAATGTTAATAAATAAATTACAAGCTAGATTTGTCGTGTTGACGTATGAAGGGCATGCATGGGAAAGAGTGTTTTGTTCTGTGGTAAGAAATTTTTTCCCTGATGTAAAAATAATTGCATATGTGCATTCTGTTTTGTTTTATAAGCAAGATTCCTTGTTTCAAAGCTTCGCCCAAGAATTTAAGCCTGACTATGTTTTAACCACTGGAGAGGTGTCAAAAAATCAGCTAAAAAAATCTCATGTTTATTCTAATATTCCTATTTCTGTATTAGGCTCATCTCGTGTACTTGATAATAAAGAAAATGGCGATATGGCCTATAAAAATAACAATAAAAATGTTTGTTTGGTTCTGCCTGAAGGAATAATTAGTGAGTGTAATTTGTTGTTTGAATTTTCATTAGGGTGTGCAAAAATAATGCCATGCATTGATTTTATATGGAGGCTTCACCCAAGTGTTAGTTTTGATCTCCTATTAAAAGAAAACTGCAATTTAGAATTTTTGCCTAAAAATATTGTTTTATCTGACGCGTCTATTGAAGACGACATGTCAAGGAGTTCTTGGGGGTTGTATAGAGGGTCTACAGCTATAATTCAATCTGTCATTTCAGGTCTCACACCAATTTACCTTGAAGTGGAGGGCGAAATCACCATCAATCCATTATACGAATTCAGCCATAAAATTAAAAAAGTAAAAGGTATTTCAGACTTTAAAAATATTTTTGAAAAAGCTAATGTCGATGATCAACCAAGTAAAGATTTAATGGATTATTGTATAAAGATATATCAGCCGTATAATGTACATAGCTTAACGAAGATTATTCAATGAAAAAGAAAAAAGTATTAATAACTGGTGGGTCAGGGCTTTTAGGTATTAACTGGGCGCTTGCAATAAAAGATAACTATGATGTTGTTTTAGGGTTGCACAGTAAAGAGGTTATACTAGAGGGAGTCGAGACAATTAAAATCGATATTGAGAATATTGAAGTTTTTAGAAAAGAAATTGATAAAATGTCTCCTGATATAATTGTTCACACTGCGGGCATGACAAATGTGGAGCAGTGTGAAAACGATTTTGACATGGCAGAGTATATAAACTGTACATTATCTAAAAATATTGCAACCATTTGTAATGAAAAGAACATTAAATTAATACACATATCGACAGACCATTTATATGATGGCAGAGAAAAAAATTTAACAGAAAATGATTTTACTTGTCCTGTCAATGTTTATGGAAAGACTAAGCTTGAAGGTGAAAGAGTTGTTTTTGAGGAGTGTCCAGATTCATTAATAGTTCGAACAAATTTTTTTGGATGGGGAGGCCCTTATAAACAATCATTTAGTGATTGGATAGTCTCTAACCTTAGGGCGGGTAATAAAATAAAGTTATTTGATGATGTATTTTATACGCCAATATTGATAGATAAGTTGGCATGTGTTTCGATGAAATTTATAGCTGGGAATGTAAAGGGTATTGTGAATATTGTTGGCGATGAAAGAATATCGAAATATGACTTTTGTAGTAAGCTTGCTAAAGAATTCGAGTTGCCTGAAGACTTAATTGAAAGAGCAAAAATAGCAAGTTCTAAATGTTTAACCCTGCGCCCTTTAGATATGTCGTTATCAAATCAATATGCACAAAGTCTTCATGGCGGGAAAATTGGAAATGTTAATGAATATCTAACAGAGTTAAAGGCTCAAGAAAATAACGGGAGAGAAAAGATAGTGCGAAATGCATTTCGGTAAATAAGCCATGTATGCTTAGTTATTGTTATAGCTGCTCTTAGAAATACACTTTAATATTATTAATAGTACAACGTGGTAATAGATGAACTCCGAAGCCCATGAAATAGTTTCTGTGGTGATAGCCACCTTAGGTGGTAGCTCATTACATGAAACAATAAAAAGATTGAATTCAGGAACCATAATCCCAACAGAAATTATTGTTTGTATACCTAGGGAGCATGCAGCTCGTGTTCAAGGGTTTACTTATGATAATGTTAAGGTTTTAGAGACGGCAATAAAAGGCCAGGTTGCACAAAGGGCGCTTGGGTTCAGAGAAGCTCTTGGCGATTATATTTTACAGATTGATGATGATGTTCTGATAGACGGGAGGTGTCTGGAATACCTTGTTAGGACTTTAAAGACTAATGGCCGCAAAGCTGTTGCTGGTGCGGCGATATATGAGACTGTTTCAGATAAGCCCGTATATAATAAAATAAAGAAAGGGGTAGTTTTACAAAGAATTTATTATTGGCTGTTGAATGGAAAAGACGGGTATAAACAAGGTGTTGTTGATCGGGCAGGCGTAAACATAGGCGTGAATTATTTAACGGTTAATGAAGACGAGGTTTCTGTTGAATGGTTAGCTGGCGGTTGTGTTGCGCACTATAAAGAAAATCTAATATTAGAAAACTTCTATCCGTTTGAAGGTAAGGCCTATAGTGAGGATTTGATCCATTCTTATCTGCTATCTTCTGCTGGAAATAAATTAATAGTCAATGTGAATGCTAAATGTTATATAGATATTTTGTGTGCTGACAAGATGAGCTTTAAAGAATATTGGAATATCTTTAGATTTGATTATAGGGCGCGACTTTACTACGTTAAACTAACAGAAAAAAGTTTGTTGAGAATGCATGTGTACTATTTGACATGGTTTATGAGTTATTGTTTTAAACATTTCTTTCGATAAATTTCTTTACTATTATAAAAAATATGAATGAAAAAACTATTAGACCCAAGGTAAGCGTAATAATACCTTTTTATAAAAGATATGAATTTGTTGTTCGTGCTATTGATTCTGTGCTTACACAGACATATACAAACTTTGAAATCCTCTTGATAAATGACGGTACTCCCAATAATGCTGGAGTAGATGAAATTGTAAAGCAGTCAGAAAAAATACGTTATTTTAAACTTGAGAAAAATGTCGGCCCAAGCGGTGCAAGAAATTACGGAATTAAATATTCAAAAGGGACTTATATTGCATTTCTTGATTCAGATGATCAGTGGGAAAAAAATAAGTTGTCTGTGCAGATTGAAATGATGGAAAAAAACTCTTGGGACTTTTCGCATACATCTTATTGGAGGCACGATACATCAGTTGATAAAATTGAAATAGTTCGGAGCGGGAGAGGTATAAATAAATACCCTTTAATTGCGTTTCATTGTTCTATTGTCACACCTTCTGTTGTGATTCGTAGAGAGCTCTTGCAAAAATATCTTTTTAACCCTGAATTAAGAATAGGGGAGGATGTATTACTATGGATGGAGCTCTCTAGGAAGACAAAAATACATGGTATTGATCAGCCACTTGCACATGTCTACATAGGCCATCAAAATCACGTCAAGGATAAAGCTATAAAAGAATATGGGCTATATGTGATTGGTCGCGAAGCATTTTCAAATAATTTCATTCTGTGTCTTATCCATAAAGTATATAGGCGCTTGAGAACCATTGTTAAATAAATCTATTTTTTGAGAGGCTGTATGGTAAGAAATAATGAAATATCTTAAGTTTATATTTCCTTTTGCATATTCTTTGAATATGTTTTCCATGACACTGATAATAATTTTTTTTGGGTTGTTTGGTCAGCCTGAGATGGCGGCAGACGCGGCTATCATTCATGCCGCTACTTTAGTTGCTTTTATGGCATTCTCTGGTAATGCAAGAAATATTATCCTTAGCCAAGATAAAACCTTAACAGTTAATCAGCTATTAAGATTTCGATTAGTGTTAGTTTTGCCTTTGTCGTGTTTAGCCTATTTCTTATGCTACGGAGTTCTAAGGCCAGAAGCTTTCCTTGTTAATGCTTTAATAATAAGGAGGGCGTTGGAATGGTTTGTGGAACTTCAGATAAGTGAGAGGGAGCTTTGTGATGATATTGCTTATGCAAAAAAATATTCATTAATACAAGGCACATTAATTACTGTTTTATCGGCTTTAATATTTTTTGACGAAATGTATTTTCTGCAAATAGTATTGAGTATATGGGCATTTAGCCCAGTTTTGTTTTTATATAAATTCATTAAAGGAAATTTTCATATACATGGTAATGGTTTGGATGTGTGGAAGCGCATTCTTCCACACTTAGGCTCAAGTTGGATTATTGCTTGTTCGGCGTATATTTTTAGGCTTTTAATTATTCTGCTTGCTGGTAAGGCTATCGCCGGTGTGCTTTTTTCTGCCTACGCAATTGGCGGAATGATGAATTCGATTTATACCTATTCAGTCGGGCCAAGTATGGCAAGATTATTAAAAGATGGAAAGGTAAAAAAGGAAAAAATATACACTTTTCTTGTGATAGCACTTTTAGCTTTTCTAGGTATATTGTTTGTAGCGTATGCATTTTGGATCGAAAGAGTTTCTATTGCTCAAGCTGATGCCTATTATTTGCCAATTGGTTTGTCATTTATTGGTGGTGCAATAATGATTGTGGCACAAAGGCAGCGTATACATATCTTACAATTGGAAAAAAATAGTGTGTTTGTGCCAGATGTAATCGTTAATATTTTAATTATATCTAGTGTTCCATTTAGTTTCTATCTGTTAGGTGTTGATTCACTAACAGGTTTGTTTTTGTGGAATGCAATATTGACATTTCTTTTCTATAAAATACCTTCCATAAATGCTGATTGGATAAGGGGTAAGTTTTCAGTGAGTTGGTCAAGAAAAATATTAATAGTTTTTGATAGAGATGTCATTCAAGCAATCATTTTATTTTTTTTATTAATGCCAATTTTTTTTCAGCTAGACGGCAGTTTATTATTTCATAGTAATCAATTAGTCTTTGATCATGGAGGTAGTTTTTCAAAATTACCTTTACCATATTCAATGTTGGCCTGCTTTTTGGGTTTGGTGTTGATAAAGTATAATGATAAAAGCGGACTAGAGGCGAGTGTGTTGTTTGCATTCTTTTCATTGATGATGTTCTCTGTTTATGTAACCTCATTTAATAATCAGAGCGAGCTGTTAAGTAAGATCATCTTTTTAATACAATTTATTTTGCCTGTGTTTGCTTTAATGTTGGGCCGAGCTTATATCAGCCCCCGACATATTATGTTGACATACCAGAGTGTGTTTCTATTGGTGTTAGCTTTAATTATCCCTTTGCAAGTACTTATTACAGCGCTATATGGTTTTGGAATTTTAGAGTCAAATATGTCTTTTTTTAGCATATATCAACATTTACAGTATGTTCCAACAGTGTTGGTAGGTGTTTACGCTGTCATTGTTTTGAGCTATAAAGACGAGCCTATATTTAGATCCGTAGCGCTAATTTTATTGCCGATAGTCTGGGTTTATGCAGTATTCTCGGGTTCTGTAGTAACTTTGTTTCTAATATTTCTTGTTTCGGTGTTCTTGTTTTTTTCTTTCTCTGATTTTAAAAAATATAACGATTTGTATAAATTTTTTGCAGCGCTAATTTTTTGTACTGGCGTGCTGATATTTAAAGATTCGGTCTTGAATTTTTTTGCGCATGGAGGTAGCGAGGAAGCTTATATTTTTAAGAAAATGGTATTAGACGAGAATGGCCTTTTCCGTAATGTCAATGAAAGATTAGATATATGGCGGGTGGTTTTAGGGGGAGTGTTTGAAAGTGATAAAACTTTTTGGTTCGGTCATTCAGAACGTATGAGTAAGGATGTGGCGAATAGCGCACATAACTATTATTTTGATCTTGTTTATCATTTTGGATTTATAGCAATGTTACCACTTTTATCTTTAATTGCTTATACGGTCTATAAATTTATAAGCTTGTTTGTTAGAGGGCATTTACCTGTTGATATCGTTGGTTTGTCTTTATTTGTGTTTTTCTTGTTGCTGATTGATAACTCACTAAAGGTTGGCCTAAGGCAGCCTTATTCAGGTATAGTAAGCTTTTTCCTTTGGGGGCTTTTGTTGTCAAAGTTGAATGAAAAAAGTTATTCTAGAGATTAAAATATGTCAGAATTCACTGAAAGTAAATTTCAATTAAAAAAATATTTAATGGTGTTTGTTTCTTTGCCTATTATATGTCTTTTTATTATGGGCGTTTTGGAATATCCGGGTGATGTAACCTATTATATTATTTTTTCAGTTGTTTCAAATACGCTGTTATATTTTGGGTTTAGAGAGAATGCGATTTTTTTTGATGCATTTATCGGAGTTTTATTATGGCTTGGATTTTGGCTAAAGTTTTCATTTAGATTGGTGTTCTTAGAAGCCACGTTTAATGATCCGATAGGTATCTTTTCTGGTACGGCTAGTGAGTTTGACTATGCAATGCTGGTCTGCTCTGTAGGCTTGTTCGCTTTAATCTTGGCTAGTGCGGTGCGGGAAAAGTTTATATTTTGCTATAAGGAAAAAATGTACTTCAATGAAGATGCTTCATTATTTTTGTTTTACAAAAATAATAGAGTATGCTTATTACTGTTGTTTTTGTTAGTCGTTGTTGTTGTTTCAGCATCTAATTTGTACCTTGGTATTTACCAGAGAGGCACCATCCCCAAAACTGTTTTGCCGTATGGACTTGGAGGAGTTTATTCATGGTTGTTGCTTTTTGGTCTGTCATCATTCTCGGCGTTAATAATATGGTATGAATTAATATTGAAGAAAAAAACTATATTTTTAGTGATATTTATAGCCTTAATTGAAAGTTTTTTCTCCTGCGTTTCTTTGCTGAGTAGGGCCATGGTTATAAATAGTAGCTCACTATTATATGGATATTATAAAACTCTGAGATTAAATAAAATTGTATTTAGTAAGCGTTATTGCGCAATAATTTTTTGTGTGTTTTTCATTCTTTTTGCGATATCAGTTTATAGTGTTAACTATATGAGGCTAAATGCGGTAACGAAACTAGCTCCAGGTGAGGTGATGTCGGAAACAACAAAAGCGACGGAGACTATAAGTAGTGTAAATGTTTTATTGATTGATAGGTGGGTCGGAATTGAAGGTGTTCTAGCTGTTTCGAGTTATAATAATAAAGGCTGGGAACTTTGGAATAGAGCTTGGCAAGAAAAGATATTGTACGATAGAGCCAGTATTTATGATGCAGATATTGCTTTACCTCAAAATATAAACCCTGATTTTAGTAAGCACCATTTTTTATCTGTACCAGGTGTGATTGCATTTTGGTTTTATCCTGGCTCATTTATGTTTCTTATGTTGGGTATGTTTTGCTTGGGGCTGGCTGCTGCGCTAATTGAAGTTTCTGTATATTATTTAGGCGGAAAGAATCTAATTTTATGTGCGCTATTGGCTCAGGTCGTGGCTTATCGTTATGCGCATTTCGGTTATGTACCACAACAGAGCTATTTGTTATTTGGCGCATTATATTTAAATTTGTTCTTGATTTATTTTTCTAATGTGTTTTTCACTTATTGGTATAGAAGCAAGTCATGAAAATTTTAATATTGGGTGGCTCTGGCATGCTAGGGTTCCAGCTTTTTAAAGAGTGGCGTGAGTCACATACGGTAAGGCTTACTTTGCGTGGAAGTAAAGAAGATTACCCGACTAATACACTATTAAATGCTGATACTAATTATTTTAATGTTGATGTTTCATTAATTGATTGTTTGAAGTCAGTACTTAATGATTTTCGTCCAGATGTAGTTGTAAACGCGATTGGTATTACGAAGCAATTAACTGAGACTTTACCTGTTGAAGTCACCAATTATGTCAATGCCAGATTTCCTCACTTTTTGTCCGATATCTGTGGGCAGCATCAATGTAGATTGATCCATATGAGTAGCGATTGTGTCTTTTCTGGTAAGAAAGGTGATTATACCGAAGATGACAAACCTGATGCTGAAGACCTATATGGGCAGAGTAAGTATTTGGGAGAGGTGTCTGCTTCTCACGTACTGACCTTACGAAAATCAACTATTGGTTTGGAGTTATCTTCGTCCCATGGTTTGATTGAATGGTTCTTGCAGCAGCAGGGTAATGTAAGAGGGTATACAAAAGCAATTTACTCTGGTTTGATTGCATCTGAGTTGGCGTCAGTCATAGAGAAAGTTTTGCTGGGCTATCCTGGGTTGAATGGAGTTTTTCATGTTGCTAGCCAAGCGATTAGTAAATATGATTTATTGCTGAAATTAAGCCAGCATTTGAATCGAAAAGATATTAATATCATCCCTTTTGATGACTTTATATGCGACCGTAGTTTAAATGGCAGTCGTTTTTCTGAAATAACAGGATATAAAGCCCCTTCTTGGGATGATATGATAGTAAAATTAGCATCTGAAATAAGCAAAAGAGAATCTACATGATCCTAGATAAAAAAGTTGTTCTAGTAACTGGTGGTACCGGTTCTATGGGAAAGGTCTTGGTAAGGCGGTTATTGTCGGGTGAGCTTGGCACACCTACTAAAGTCATTGTCATGTCTCGTGACGAAGGTAAACAGCATGATATGCGCTTAGCATACCTGCATAAAACAGTCACTACAGATGAAGTCATTTATCGTAATTTTCAACAGACTTTAGAGTTTCGTATTGGTGATGTTAGAGATTATCACGATGTTTGTTCCGCGGTTAAGAGTGCTGATGTGGTGATTAATGCAGCAGCATTAAAGCAAGTGCCTACCTGTGAATATTTTCCTGATCAGGCAGTGTTAACCAATTGCATTGGAGGCATGAACATTGTCCGAGCCATTCGAGAAAATGATTATTCTGTAGAGACTGTAGTGGGAATTAGTACCGATAAAGCGGCAAAGCCTGTCAATGTCATGGGAATGACTAAGGCGATTCAAGAGCGTATCTTTACATCTGCGAATATTTTGAGCCCAGAAACCCGCTTCATTTGTGTACGCTATGGCAATGTAATGGCTTCACGCGGTTCAGTGATGCCTTTATTTCTTGATCAGGTTACTAATGGTGGTCCATTAACAGTGACTGTACCTGGTATGACACGATTCTTATTAACGCTCAATCAAGCCGTTGATACAGTATTTGCAGCATTGGAAACGGCAGAAGCAGGCGAAATACTAGTGCCAAATGCGCCTGCAGCCACTGTACTTAACCTTGCTAAGGCATTAATTGGCGAGCGTGATATAGAGATAAAAATAACTGGTATTCGACCTGGCGAGAAAATGCATGAAGTCATGGTGTCGGAGGAAGAGATTCATCATACCGTAAAACGTGGTGATTATTATGCAATAAAAGCAATGTTGCCGGAGTTGTTAAATGATAACGGAGAAAATATCTTAACTAAAGAATTTAGCTCCGATGATGATGTTTTAGATTTGGAAGGCACTAGAGAGTTATTGAAAAAAAATAATCTATTGCCTGGTATGGAAATTCTTTCAGAAGGTGGTGAACTATTAACATGAAGAAATTAAAAGTTGCAACTATAGTGGGGACCCGCCCAGAATTAATTAAATTGTCACGTGTTATTGCGGAGCTGGACAATACTGTTGAACATATTTTAGTGCATACAGGGCAGAATTATGATGACGAATTGAATAAAATATTTTTTGATGATTTAGAAATCCGGCAGCCCGATTATTATCTTGATGCTGCAGGAGAAAATGCTACACAAACTATTGCACAAGTAATAGCAAAATCAGATGATGTGCTGGCAAAAGAAAAACCAGATGCAGTATTGTTATATGGTGATACTAACAGCTGTATGGCTGCAATAGTGGCTAAGCGTAGGAAGATACCAGTTTTTCATATGGAAGCAGGAAATCGTTCTTTTGATGAGAGGGTTCCAGAAGAAATTAATCGTCGTATTGTTGATCATATTAGCGACATCAATATGCCCTTAACTGAGCATGCCAGACGCTATCTATTGGATGAAGGTATAAGACCAGAAACAATTATTAAAACAGGTTCATGCATGCAAGAGGTGCTTGAATATTATGCGCCTAAAATAGATAAGTCTGATGTTTTGTCTCGATTAAACTTAAAAGATAAACAGTATTTCTTATTAAGTGCACATAGAGAAGAAAATGTAGATTCACCTGAACGTCTTAAAAATTTGTTAGAGTCATTGAATACACTAGTTAATGAATATGATATGCCGGTTATATTTTCTGTTCATCCAAGAACACGAAAACAACTTGAACAACTGGGATATGATAATATTGATGAAAGGATTAAATTTAATAAAGCATTAGGCTTTCTTGATTACATTAAACTCCAGCAACATGCAAAATGTGTAATTTCTGATAGCGGTACAATTGCTGAAGAATCCTCGTTACTTAATTTGCCAGCTGTGACTATCAGGCAAGCACATGAACGGCCTGAGATGGTAGATGAAGGAACGCTGATTATGACTGACATTGTTCCGGAGAGATTACTTTTAGCCATTAAAACTACTTTACGTCAATATGAGTCTGATGATTATCAGGTTCGACAAGTACAAGACTATCGGGGTGGCAAGGTATCAATAAAAGTATCACGTACGATCCAAAGCTATACTGACTACATCAATAGAACAGTGTGGAGAAAAGCGTAGCGCTATTATTGTATGAAGATAGTTTTTATTTCACAGTGGTATTATCCTGAACCAGATGGCAGGGTCAGTGCTTTAGCTGAGGGCCTTGTTGAAAAAGGGCATGAGGTTACAGTCATTACGGCTTTTCCAAATTATCCGCAAGGGAAAATATATGATGGTTATAAGGTTTCCCTTTTTCAGCGAGAAGCAATAAATGGCGTGAATGTTATTAGGCTTCCCATTTTTGCTGATCATAGTCATTCGGTAATAAAGCGAATGCTCAATTACCTTTCTTTCTTTTTGTCATTATTCTTTCTTGCGCCATGGTTCATTAAAAAAGTTGATATTTTTTGGAGTTATACTCCTTTTGTTGTTATTCCTACGATTTGGTGTGGTCTGCTATTTAGAAAGCCATATGTGTTAGAAATTACCGATATATGGCCGGATACTATCAATGAAACCGGAATGATAAATAACAAAAAAATCTTACAGGGGCTTGATCGAGTAGCCCAGATTGGATATCGACACGCTCAAGCAATTACCGTTCAAAACCCAGGATTTAAAACCACATTGATTGCTCGGGGTGTAAGCCAAGAAAAAATACACGTCATTGAAAACTGGGCAGATGAAGAGGTTTTTTATCCTCTCCCTTATGATAATGAACTTGCAGAAAAGTATGGGCTTGATGGAAAATTCAATATTACTTTTGCGGGTAATATGGGGGTTGCGCAGGATTTATCTAATATTATAAAAGCAGCAGAAACTTGCCAGAAATACGAAAAAATACAGTTTGTTTTCATTGGCGATGGCGTATGTTTATCCGAGACTAAGCAGCAGGTACAAGAAAAAAAATTAAGCAATGTTAAGTTTATAGCAAGGAAGCCATTACAAGACATGGCTGCACTATTTGCAATATCAGACGTTTTGTTGGTGACACTTGCGGACAAACCCATATTTGAACTTACATTGCCATCGAAAGCTCAGGCCTACATGGCTTGTGAAAAACCCTTATTAATTGCCAAGCGTGGCGATGATATTAAGTTTTTGAAAGAAGAGGGGTGTGCGGTAATCGTTGAACCTGAAAATTTTAGCCAGTTAGCGGCAGCTGTGTTCCAGCTGTATTCACTCCCTGTAGAGAAAAGAGATGAAATGGGAAAGAAAAGCCTGAGCTTATATAAGCAAAAGTATACAAAAAATATTTTGTTAAAAAAGATGGAAGCTGTTTTTTTTGATGTGATTAATTCCCAATGACATTCGATAGCTATTCTTTTTTAGGAATTATTTTTTCTCTGGCAGGATTATTAACTGTTATAGGGATTGTATATTACAAGCAGCTTGCTAATCGTTTTGGCATAGTGGCAAAAAAGAATTTCAGAACGTTACATGAAGTCGATGTGCCGAGGGGCAGTGGGGTGATTCTTGGTTTAGTGTTTCTTTTTTTTCTGATTATTTTATGGTGTTTCGCTTATATAAATGACTCTATATTTTCCATTTTACTGATTGGTGGTTTAAGTTCAACGTTGTTTGGTTTGCTTGATGATATTATGGATATCAAAGCGCGTATAAAGTTAATTATACAGTTGCTGCTAAGTGTAATGATATTGTACTCGTTGAATGACAAGTCTAAGCTTATTGTTGAGCAGTTTTCATTTTTAACAATAATAGGAATTATTCTTTTATTTATTGCTGTTGCTTGGTTTTTGAATCTTGTTAATTTTATGGATGGTGCAGATGGCTTGCTAGCTACTTGTACCTGCTGCGTTTGTGTAATGCTTTTTGGGCTCTTGTATCTGAATCATTCTGATCTTGATGTTATGATTCTTAGTGGATTGTTGGCGGTGGTATGTTTAGCTTTCCTCCTTTTTAATTGGCCTCCTGCATCGGTATTTATGGGGGATGCGGGCAGTTTATTTATTGCTTTTGTTCTCGGTGTTTTCATCATAAATACAATAGATAAGAGCATCAGCCCTTGGCTTTGGTTGATCATGTTGGGTTATATACTAACTGATACGTGTTTAACATTACTTTTAAGAATAATATTAGTGAAAAAGTGGTATGGGGCGCATAGAAGCCATGCCTATCAAAATTTTGTCAGAATTCGAGGAGAGCATAAAACTGCATTATATATTATCCTTGCTTATCATCTGTTTTGGCTAATGCCGCTATTAGTTTTGGCGAATACTTATCAAACCTATGAAATAGCTTTTGCCTTATTAGCCGTGTTGCCAGTATCTTGCGGGACAATAAAATATGGGCCTCTGTTATCCAAGGATTAAAAATATAATATGAATCCATCTATAAAAAAACTTATTGAACAGGGCGTTAAGATACATGATCCAAATAGGTTGGATATTAGAGGTAGTCTTGAATGCGGTGACAATACTGAGATAGATATTAATGTCATATTTGAGGGAAAGGTTGTATTGGGCTCAAATGTTAAGATAGGCCCCCACTGTATTATTAAAGATTCCAGCATTGCTGATAATGTAGAAATCAAAGCCTACACGATGATAGAAGAATCAATGATTGGCTCAAATAGCTTTGCTGGGCCGTATTGTAGGATTCGCCCAGGCACAAAAGTGGGTAATTATGTTCAGTTAGGAAATTTTTTGGAAATTAAAAATACTATAATAGGGGATGGGTGTCGGATAAATCATATGAGCTTTCTTGGTGATGCTGAGTTAGGTAAAAAAGTCACACTAGGTGCTGGTGTAATTACATGTAATTACGATGGTAAAACGACACATGAAACATTAATTAATGACGATGCGTTTGTGGGCTCGGGGACTAACCTTATCGCACCTATAGAGGTTGGCGTGAATGCGACTATTGGCGCAGGTTCAACGATTACTAAGAATGTTGAGGCTGAGTATTTAACCTTAGCGCGTAGCCGACAACATATAGTAAAGGACTGGCAGGGGCCAAAGGATTTGAATCAGAATGATGACTGAGCCTTTAAATATTGCTGTTTGGGGCTTGGGAAAGCATGCCTTAAACCGGATCTTGCCAGCTATTAAAGGCTGCCAACACTTGAGCTTATATGGTGTTTATACCAGAGATCAGTCAGTGTTAAGTCGGGTTGGAGAGCATTACCAATGTAAAGCCTTTAGCTCCGAAGCAGAGCTGTTAAACGATAGTCACCTAGACGTTATTTATCTGTCAACACCGATTGGTTTACATTACTCCCAAGGTAAATCAGTCTTAACAGCAAATAAGCATCTTTGGTGTGAAAAGCCGCTGGCTACTCATTATAGGCATGCATGTGAACTGATTGAACTAGCCAGAGAGAAAGCCTTGAGCGTGTTTGAAGGCTTCATGTATTTATACCATCCCCAATTTCTACATTTAAATGATTATATTGAGAATAATCATGCCCAGTTAGATCTGATAGAAAGCCGTTTTACAATTCCTATGCTAGAAAAGCCAGGGTTCCGTCACAACCCTGATTTGGGCGGCTCCGCTTTATATGATATTGGTTGTTACCCATTATCGTTAGTGCAGGCATTAATGGGCAAACAAAATAGTGACATTAAATATTGCCGCATTAAAAGAGACGCTCAGCTTGGTGTCGACGTGCGTGGAAAAGTACTACTTGAATATGAGAGTGGTGTACAGGCAAGCTTGGATTGGGGTATGGGGCTGGGGTATACTAACTCTGTTAGTGTTTTGGGCGCGGAAGGCCGAGTGTTCGCGGATAAGATATTCTCCAAGCCTGATGAATATGAGGCGAGTGTTGTCAGTTATGATCAATATGGTAATCAAATTGAACAAAAGTCTTCATCTTGCAACCAATTTACCGCAATGTTTGATGCATTTGCAGAAAAAGTGACAAATCTATTATCAATTGAAGATGAATATAATAGAATGCTCGGCCGTACAAAATTATTAGAAAATATCAATAAATATGCGAATTCTCGATTCGTGACAAAATTTTGACAATTAAATTGTGAGTAAAAATATGCAAAGCTGGAAAAATGTAAAGTTAGATGATGAGTCTATGTGGCCTAAAGAAGGTATCGTTAAACTCGAGGAGCCACATACGGATGCTAGAGGATCTATTCAATCATTGGTTAATTTTCCAATGAAGAATCTGTCTTTGATCTCTTCTAAAAAAGGATGTGTTCGCTCAAACCACTACCATCAAACAGATTGGCATTATATGTATGTCTTATCAGGTAGCTTTGATTATTTCTTCAGACCGACAGGCTCTGATGAAGAACCTCAAAAAGTGACAGTAAAAGCAGGTGAGATGGTATTTACTCCTCCTATGGAAGATCATGCGACTGTTTTTCTAGAAGATTGTGATTTATTGGCAATGAGCCGTAATCCACGAGACCAAGAAGCTTATGAGTCTGATGTTAAACGAGTTATTTTGGTTGCTCCAGAAGATGTTTCGTTATGAGTGAAAAAGATTATTACCTAAGGCAAACATGTCGTATGTGTTTGTCTCAGGATCTGAAAAAAGTGATGGCGTTGACGCCTACACCTCCAGGAAATAATTTCGTTACTAAGGAATGTCTTGAGCTAGAACAGCCATGCTACCCGCTTGAGTTGCATTTTTGTGAGCACTGTAGTCATGTGCAATTAGGGCATGTTGTTGATCCAGAAATTTTGTATCAAAATGATTACTCTTATGTGTCTTCAACATCCAGTCATTTTGTCAATCACCTTCGTGATTATGCTGATCATATGATCAGCAAATATTCTTTGCAAAAGAATGAATTTGTCATTGATATTGGTTCTAACGATGGTACTTGTTTAAGCTTTTTTCAGAAGCAAGGAATGCAAGTGTTAGGTGTGGATCCAGCGACCAACATTGCTGAGATTGCTAATGAAAATGGTGTTGAGACAATAGCTGATTTTTTCTGTCTACAGACAGCGGAGAATATCAAAACGACACATGGCAAAGCAAAACTGATTACTTCACATAATGCTTGTGCACACATTGATGATTTGAGTGGTGTAATACAAGGCGTAAAAAATTTACTTGATGACGATGGTATTTTTTGTCTCGAAGTTGGGTATTTGTATGATGTTTATGGTAATAACTGGTTTGACACTATTTATCATGAACATGTAGACTTTCATCTAGTTAAGCCCTTTAGCTATTTGTTTTCACGCTTTGATATGGAAGTCATTTCAGTAGAGCGCATCAGCCCACAGGGTGGCTCTATCAGAGTTGTTGCTCAACATAAAGGTGGGCCTTATGAAAAAGATACTAGTGAAAAAGAGTTAATGCAGCTTGAGCAAGATGTTGGCTTATATACTGCTAGCACTTATATGAATTTTGCAGAAAAAATCAATCGGGTTAAACAAGACTTACGTGAGTTGATTAACAAATTAAAAGCTGAAGGAAAGACTATAGCAGCATTTGGGGCTCCGACTAAAGCCACTACTTTAATGGCTCATTTCGAACTTAGCCAGAATGATATTGATTATATTGTCGATGAAAACCCTTTAAAACAAGGTTTATATTCGCCGGGGCTTCATATTCCTGTTTTTTCTGCGAATAAAATTTATACCGACAAACCTGATTATGTTTTGATATTGGCGTGGAACTTTGCTGAGCCTATCATGAAAAACCATGCGGAATATCTACTGCAGGGTGGAAACTTTATTGTGCCTATGCCGCAGCCTAAGATAGTTAATTAGCGTTTATTTTTCACATTAAATTTATTAGTTGTATATTATGACAAAGAAAATATTGGTTATAGCTCCTCACCCTGATGATGAAACTTTGGGTGTTGGCGGTACAATTGCAAAGCATATTGAGAAAGGGGATAAAGTCACCATTCTTACCGTGTCTGGTCATTTACCGCCGCTTTATAACGAAGAAGCATTTCAGGAAACTCTTGACGAAGCGAATAAAGCGTATGCAATTCTAGGTGTGACAGAATCAATATTCCTAAAAATACCTGCAACGTGTATCGGTGAGAAGCCTGTTAGAGAATTTAATAAAAAAATTAACGATGTTGTCGCTCAGGTTGAACCCGATACTGTATTTGTTCCTTATCCAGACAGGCATATTGACCACCGTTTAGTTTTTGATGCTGCTCTGGTTGCTACTCGACCCGTTTATCATGGTGCGAATATCGAAATCGTTGCGGCGTATGAAACGCTATCAGAAACGCATTGGAATGCTCCGCATATAGAGCCAAATTTCACGCCTAATTGGGTTGTTGATATTACCCAGCAAATAGATAAAAAGGAGTCAGCGCTTCGTTGTTACTCCAGTCAAATTCCAGCATTTCCAGGCGCACGTTCTATTGAAGCAATGAGAGCTTTAGCAGTGTTCAGGGGGACACAGGTTGGTTTTGCTTATGGTGAAGGTTTCCATATTATTCGAAAATTGAATTGATAATGATCTTCCCCACTAAATTAGTACTGATGCTTTATGATGTTTAAGCTACCTAACAAGACTAGAGTATGTAGAATGACATATATTGGTTAATTTTGAGATCCTTATGGAAAAAAGTCGCTTTATTTACCAGCTTGCAACAATGAGACGCTCTCATAAACGCTTTATTATGTTGTTGAGCGATATTATTGCTTTACCTATTGCTTTATGGTCGTCTTATGCACTACGTTTATCTGAGTGGTGGCCTGAGCCCTATCTCCTTGCTTCTTGGTGGTTGTTTGCTGTAACTCCAATTATTGGTGTTTATGTTTTCGCTCGCCTTGGCCTATATCGTGCGGTAGTACGTTTTATGGGCACTCAGGCTATCTGGGCGGTTGTCAAAGGAGTTTCTCTGTTAGCACTCTTTTTGTGGGCGGTAGCCTTTGTTTTTCAAATTCAAGCTTTTCCTCGTTCTATTCCTATTAACTTTGCCTTAGTGGCATTGGTTTACGTTGGAGGTAGTAGACTGTTAGTTCGCCATTATTATCATTGGTTTGTACGGCATCGTTTAGAAAAAGATGCAGTGCTGATTTATGGCGCGGGTGGTGCGGGTATTCAGTTGGCTACGGCTTTGTCTGATGGACGTGAATATTACCCTGTAGGCTTTATAGATGATGACTCTTCATTATGGAAGTCTACTATTAAGGGGTTGCCTGTTTACGGAATTGATTCCTTAGAAAAGGTCATCGAGAAAAAAAATGTAAGGCATATATTATTAGCAGTGCCAAATATTACGAATAAAGAACGTAAGAAAATTTTAGAGTGCTTGAGTCGTTACAGTGTTCATATCCAAACTATACCGTCCATGCCGGACCTTTTATTAGGTAAAGCTTTGGTTGAACAGTTACAGGAAGTTGAAATTGAAGATTTACTAGGGCGTGATTCTGTTCCCCCCATGCCGGAGTTGATGGCCAAATGCATTACTAATAAGAGCGTAATGATAACGGGAGCAGGCGGCTCTATTGGCTCTGAATTATGTCGACAAGTGTTAGCTAAAAAGCCAAAAATACTATTGCTGTTTGAGCAAAGCGAGTTTAACTTATATCAAATAGAACAAGAGCTTCAATTTAAAAAAAGTGAATTTCAGTGTGATACGGTGATTGTTGCACTTTTAGGTTCGGTTGTTGATAGAGCGCGTGTTCATAATACCTTGTCACATTTTATCGTAGATACCATTTATCATGCCGCCGCTTATAAGCATGTACCATTAGTCGAGCGTAATATTATTGAGGGAGTAACCAATAATATCTTCGGTACTCAAGTGGTTGCCGAAGAGGCGGCGCGAGCCCATGTTAGCTACTTTATTTTGATTTCGACCGATAAAGCTGTGCGTCCAACCAATGTTATGGGGGCAACCAAGCGCTTTTCTGAGCTTATTTTACAATCCTTGTCTATGGATAGTCCAACGGTCTTCTCCATGGTTCGCTTTGGTAATGTACTAGGATCTTCAGGTTCTGTAGTACCTTTATTTCGTAATCAAATTAAAGCTGGGGGGCCGATTACCGTAACTCATAAAGAGATCAATCGCTTTTTTATGACCATTTCTGAAGCGGCTTCCCTAGTAATTCAAGCAGGTTCAATGGCTAAAGGAGGGGATGTGTTTGTGCTCGATATGGGTGAGTCAGTAAAAATTGTTGATTTGGCAAAACGTATGGTGCAGTTATCAGGCTTGGAGCTTAAAACAGAAGAGAATCCTGAGGGTGATATTGAAATTAAATATACAGGTTTGCGTCCAGCTGAAAAATTATACGAAGAGCTTTTAGTGGGAGATAATGTCATTGGTACTGATCACCCTAAAATAATGCGGGCTAATGAGGAGTTTTTTCACGCAGACGTGATCAAAAGGTTTTTACTGAAAATAAAAACAGCATGTGAGGCAGGTGATTGCTCGGAATTAACGTTGATTCTCAAAGAGGCTGTAGTTGGCTACAGGCCTCATGATTTAATAGTTGATCCATTGTCGCTTGCTGTGGTGAAGTCTAATGTAGTTAAGCTTGTCTAGCTCTTATCATCATTCTAGCAGTAGCGATAAGTAAACCAAGAATCGTTCCAAATAAAATACTGACTGTAATAATTTTTTCGTTGATGGCTGTGTCGTTGGCACAGTTGCCTCCGCTGATGACTGCTCAGGAACTAAGGCGAGAATATATTGAAGTGCTATAGGCTTATCAATTTGCAGTGGCTTCACTAACCTCTATGCGTGATGTTTGGCCTCAATCAGAAAAGTTAGCAAACGTTGACATTTTTTGTGTAGGCGCTTATCAGAAGACGAGTACGTTGGTCATGGCTATAGAAACAAGACAGAAAAAACGGGAATAAGTAGGGTCGAATACGAATGGCGCTTTGTTCGGCATGAGGTTAAACGGATCTGAGGGGTTGAGTCCTTGATTGAGTAAAAACGAGATGTATAAAACCCCCTACAAGAAAACTTGTAGGGGGTTTTATACAAAATATGGCGGACCGGACGGGACTCGAACCCGCGACCTCCGGCGTGACAGGCCGGCATTCTAACCAGCTGAACTACCGGTCCGTAAAATATATATTGTCTTAGCTATAAGGTTGAGCTAAGACGTCTTAAGAGTGGTGGGTGGTACAGGGATCGAACCTGTGACCTACGCCTTGTAAGGGCGCCGCTCTCCCAGCTGAGCTAACCACCCATGTTTACTCTTGAGGGCGCGTATCATAATGTGATTTCAAATAAGGTCAATACCTTTTCGATAAATTCTTGTTTTAGAAGGGTATTTTATGTGTGATCCCGCTATAATAGTGTTTTTTCGCCCAATCTTCTTTCTTAAGGTCAAGATTAATGCCTGCGTGTATTCGATATCTATTGGTTTCTTGTGGTTTACTAGTTTTTGCGGCTAGCGCAGTAGCGCTTGTTGACATATATGAGTTTGACAGCACTTCGCAACGTCATCGTTATCAAGCGTTAAGCCAAGAGTTGCGTTGCCCAAAATGCCAGAATCAAAATTTAGCGGGATCTGATTCGCAAATTGCCGGTGATTTACGTCGTGAGCTGTATCGATTGCTGACCGAAGGTAAAACTGATGCTGAAATTAAAACTTTTATGGTTGATCGCTACGGTGAGTTTGTTTTGTATAAACCGCGCCTACAAAAAGCCACCATAGTCTTATGGATCTTACCGATCATATTATTGATAATTGGTGTTTTTGTACTTCGTTTTTTGGTTAATCGTCATAAGGCGAAAGCCGTTGCGGGCACGAATAGTAAAACCGATAAAATGTCTGCAGAAGGGCTATTGGAATCACTTTCGCCGCAAGAGCAGTCAGTGCTCGATCATTTGCTTGCGCCTACGGCCAGCACGCCAAGTAATGAATTTACTGGCAGTGCAGCTAAGAGTTCAGCTAAGAGTTCAGCTAAGAGTTCAGCCAAGGATGAATCTTCATGACCCTATTTTATGTCGGTGTTAGTGTATTGTTGTTATTAGCGCTGCTCTTTATTTTATGGGAATTTGTTTCGTGGGAATTCATCTTTCCAGGATATTGTGCTCGCCGCCGTTATTCTTCTGCCGATTTAAGGGAGTCAACAAATGTTGCTCTTTACCGTGATCATTTGGCAGAGATTGAGCAGTCTTTCGTTTCGGGTAATATTAACCAAGCCCAATATGATCAGCTAATCATAGAGCTAGAACGTAATTTGGTAGAGGATAGCCAGTTATCCGTTACAGACGCTGTTGGGCAGGAAAAAAATAATGGGAAAAATGGCTATTTTTTAGCGGCGATAGTTGTAGTTCTAGTGGTCAGTGCTGGTGGGATATATAGTCAGTTGGGTGCCTATGAAGCATGGCAGGTGAAAACGGCATTGGATAAACGTGGTGACTTAGAACAGCAATATCTGCTATCTGCTGATCCCGCGTTACAGTCACAAATTGTTGAGTCTAACCGTGAGCTAGTGGTGCAGTTAAGGCTTCATGTAGCGAAGTCACCAGAGGATTTGCAAATGCGCGCTTTACTGGCGCGAACTGCGCTGGGTTTGGGCGATTATGGTTTGGCGATTGAGCATTTTCAGGGGATATTGTCGCAAGAGCCAGAATTAAGCCAAATAATGGCGGAGTTGGCACAGGCGGTATTCTTAAAAGCCAATAATAGAGTAGTGCCTATTGTGCAATCCCTGGTTGATCAAACGCTAAAGTTGGAACCCAATAATACCATCGCCCTCGGTTTGGCTGGCATTGGTGCCTTTCAGTCAGAGAAGTTTCAGCAGGCGATTAATTTTTGGCAGCAAGCGATCGTAATACAGGGTGCTACTTCACCTAACTCGATTGCCTTGCAGAGTGGGATTACGGCAGCTCAGCAACGTTTAGGTGTTGAGGATACAACAGTAGTTGCAGCGGATGTTCAGCCTGCTACTCAACAACAAGCGAAAGCCGATGGTGGTTCTGAACCCAGCATAACGGTATCAGTATCGCTGGCGAATGATGTTAAGCTGGCGCCAGAGGCTACGGTGTTTATTTATGCTCGGGCATGGCAGGGGGCAAAAATACCCTTATCCATTGCTCGTGTCGAGGCAAGCCAGTTACCCGTGACACTGACATTAACGAATACAATGTCTATGGCTCCCAGTGTGAATTTGAGTAGTGCTAGCCAACTAGAATTGGTCGCGCGAGTCTCTGATAGCGGTACCCCCGTGCCTCAGTCGGGAGATTGGCAGGTAACCTTAGGGCCGGTTGAAACCCGTGTAATTAATACTCAGCCTTACTCTTTGCTTATTGCTGAGCAAGTCCCTTGATGCCTCTTTGGCCCACACACTGGTACATTCCACCTAAAAGTCTCATGGCAGCCTAAAATAGTGAACTAGTTTCATTAATTGGTGGTTAACAAGTGTAACAATGGCGCTATCAGTGTAAAATTATCCTTTATTGAGTGGCTTATCCCCTAGGCTCCTTACGATAGTGTCTTAGTAATAATTGCTGTTATTTTTTAGGTAAAAAATAAAGAAAAAACAGTAACCTATGGATGGTAGTTAAATTAAATTATGCGTTTAAAAAGTATTAAGCTTGCGGGCTTTAAGTCCTTTGTTGATCCCACTACGGTATCTTTTCCTAGCAATCTCTGTGCAGTGGTTGGTCCCAATGGTTGTGGTAAGTCTAATATCATCGATGCCGTGCGTTGGGTGATGGGAGAATCTTCAGCTAAAAATCTCCGTGGTGAATCCATGACTGACGTTATCTTTAATGGTTCTGGTGGGCGCAAACCCGTGGGGCAGGCAACGATTGAGTTAGTCTTTGATAATACCGATGGCAAGTTGTTGGGTGAATATGCGAGCTTTAATGAAATCGCTATTCGGCGCAAAGTGACCCGCGATTCGCAAAATATTTATTATCTTAATGGCACCAAGTGTCGCCGTCGTGACATTACCGATATTTTCTTAGGTACAGGTTTAGGCCCGCGCAGCTATGCGATTATAGAACAGGGGATGATTTCCCGTTTGATTGAATCCAAGCCAGATGAGTTGCGAGTCTACGTTGAAGAAGCCGCCGGTATTTCTAAATACAAAGAGCGTCGTCGCGATACAGAAAATCGTATGCGTCGCACCATGGAAAACTTAGAGCGTTTAACCGATATTCGTGAAGAACTTGAGCGCCAGTTAATACGTTTAGAAAGACAAGCCAAATCTGCAGAGAAGTATGCAGAATTTAAGAAAGAAGCGCGCAGTCTTAAAGCCCAGCTACAAGCCTTACGTTATCGTTTGTTAGATAATCAATCAAGCATTCAGCAAATGGGTATACGTGAATTTGAAGTCAAAATTGAATCTTTTGTTACTGAACGTGTGAGCTACGAGACGGGGATTGAGAAATATCGTACCGAGTACACTGAATGTGGGGATGCATTTAATGAAGTGCAGGGTCGCTTTTATGGTGTGGGGACTGAAATTGCGCGTTTAGAGCAAAGTATTCAGCATGTCCAAGAGCGTAATCGTCAATTACATGAAGACTTATCTCGGACCAAACAAGAGGCGGAAGAAGCCACAAGTAATTTGGTGGCAGACCAAGAGAAGTCGACATCATGGGAAGTGGAGTTAGCAGAGATCGAACCCGAGCTAGAAATGTTGCAGGCAACAGAAGAGGGTTCTGGTGATGAGTTAATTGCGTCTGAAGAAGCCATGCAAGCATGGCAATTAGAGTGGGATGAGTTTAACCAACGTGCTGCAGAACCGCGTCAAAAAGCCGAGGTCGAACAATCACGTATTCAGCATTTAGAGCAAGTGCAGTCGCGTTTACTGGAGCGTATTCGTCGTCTAGACGATGAAAACCAGCAACTGCCAGCAGATGATAATAGTGAAGAAATGTCGTTGCTAAAAGAGCAGGTATCGGAAGCAGAACAGCTAGTGGAAGAAAAAGCCCTGATAGCCGAAGAGGTGATAGAGAATGTCAATGCATTGCGTGAAACCATTCAGCAGTCCGATAGCGCATTAGATCAAGCACGTAACCAATTACAGACTACTCGAGGTCGCCATGCCTCTTTAGAGGCTTTACAGCAAGCGACGATGGGAGGGGACGAACAGTTAACGCGTTGGATTACTGACCAATCCCTAAGCAATAATAGTCGTTTGTTAGAACAAATGGCGGTAGTACCAGAATGGCAAACCGCTGTTGAAGCGGTATTAGGCGATGCGCTACAGGCCATTTGTGTTGAAGGCTTGGATGCGGTGGCGAGTACCTTGTCATCTCTAGAGCAGGGCAGTTTAGTCTTGTTGGATAGCCAAGTCACTAGTAACACTAGTAACACTAGTAGTGCTGATAGCGCAGCGAAGAAAGCGCCGCGCTTGGCAGAACAAGTGAGTGGCGACGCAGATGTTAACGCTTTATTAACCGGCGTTTATACTGCCGACAGTTTGTCTGCAGCGTTGTCTTTGCGTACTCAGTTGAGCGCGGAAGAATCTGTGATTACTGCTGAAGGCATTTGGATGGGCGCCAATTGGCTTCGCGTTAAGCGTGATGGCGATGCACAATCGGGCGTATTAGCCAGGCAGCAAGAACTGGAACTGCTAACGGCAGGGTTAAGTGAAGTTGAAGCTACGGTATCCACCCTTGGTGAACAGCTTCAAGCTCACCGAGAAGCCTTAAAAGAAGTAGAGCAACAGCGCGAACAGTACCGACGCGATAGCGATGCATCTAAACAACGTTTAAATGAGCAACGTTCAGAGTTCAGTGCGCATGAAGTACGTCTTGAGCAAAGTGCCGTGCGCCGTCAAAAGCTACATGCCGATATTGATGAAGCAAAAGAGCAAATGTCGATGGAGGCAGAGAGTTTAGCGGAGGCAAGAGCCACATTAGAAACGGCTATCGGTATTATGGAGCAGGATTCAGAACAGCGTGAGCTATTGTTAACACGACGAGATGACATTCGAGAAGTTCTCGATCAAACGCGACAACGGGCACGGCATAGCAAAGACAAGTTACATGCCTTGGCGATGCAGCACCAATCGGTAAAAACACAATTACATTCTATTCGTGACAGTATTATCCGCCTAAAAGAACAGGTGCAGCGTTTGAGTGATCGTCGAGAGCAGCTATTGGAAACTATTGGCACCGCTGATGATCCGACCGAAGAGCAGCAGATGGAGCTAGAAAATTTGCTCGAAAAGCGCATCAGTCTTGAAGAAGAGTTAGCTAGCTCTCGACGAGCTGTTGAAACTGTGGAGCAACAGCTACGTGATGCAGAGCAAGCACGAAGCCGTATTGAGAATGAGCTGCAAGGCTTGCGTGCACAACTGACGGAAAGACGTTTAGAGGCACAAACGATACAAGTACAGCGTGAGACTATTGCAAAAAATCTGCTTGAAGAAGGCAGTGAGCTAAGTGAGTTGTTGGCGCATTTACCCGAAGATGCACAAGAACAGCCATTTGAAGAAGAGTTATCTAGATTAGAGCATCGCATTACTCGTTTAGGGCCCATTAACTTAGCGGCAATTGATGAATATAAAATTGAATCTGAACGCAAAAATTATTTAGATGCACAAGACGCTGACCTTAGAGAAGCATTAGAAACTTTAGAGAATGCGATTATGAAAATTGATCGTGAGACGCGCACACGTTTTAAAGAAACCTTTGACTCGATTAATAGTAGTATTCAAGAGTTGTTTCCAAAAGTATTTGGTGGAGGTCATGCGTATTTAGAATTAACAGGGGATGATTTGTTGGACACTGGCATTACTATTATGGCGCGTCCACCTGGTAAGCGTAATAGTACTATTCACCTATTATCCGGTGGTGAAAAAGCATTGACCGCTATTGCCTTGGTGTTCTCGATTTTTCGTCTTAATCCAGCGCCATTTTGTATGTTGGATGAAGTCGATGCACCTTTAGATGATGCTAATGTGGGGCGTTATGCAAAGCTTGTTGAAGAGATGTCAAAACAAGTACAATTTATTTATATTACGCATAATAAAATAGCCATGGAAATGGCACATCAACTAATGGGTGTCACCATGCATGAAGCGGGTGTGTCGCGCATGGTGACGGTTGATGTGAACGAGGCTGCAGAGTTAGCAGCAGTTTAATATAGAGACATTTAACGATATAAGTGAACACAAAAAGCGGCTATTTTTCTGTCTGACGTCGTTGCCTACAGGGATGTAGGTAAGAGGCGTGAGCAGGACGCGGAAGCTTTCCTCAATTGGTCAATAGAATAACTATTACCTGCATTGAGCGCCTAGTCAGCCAAAAAAATATCTCGCTTTAGTTGTTGTTCATTTATATCGTTAAATGTCTATATTCTTTCTTTGTGAACAGGTAACGAGGCTTTATCTAGATGGATTTTACGACTAAACAATGGCTAATAGGCATTATTCTTATCGTCATTATAGCTATTTTAATCGATGGCTTTCGGCGTATGCGCAGAGCGCGCCAAGATTCATTGCATATGTCATTGAATGTGAAAAATAGACCTGCTGCGGATAACAACAAAAAGCCTTATGGCAGTGAATTCCCCAATGGGGGCGCGCGAGTTAGTGACAAAAGTATTAATAAAGAACGTATTGATAAAGTGAAAAGTCAGTATGATTTTGGTCGTGACTTATCAGACACCCATGGTAAACCAAACAAAACTAAGCTTAAAGACACTGAGCAGTCTGACAATAAAGATCAGTGGCTTGATGACGGTGAGGGAGATGAAGAATATTACGCTAATAAATGGGATGCTGAGTATGAACTACCCGATGAGCTAGAATATGAAGTTGACAGTGACTTGGAAGATGCGCTTAATCATAGTGGTAAGGCTTCTAACTCTATAGTGGATGAAGCTACTCAAGTGATTGCTGAAGTGCGTGAAGACGATGAGGTCTTAATGTCAGCAACGCTTAATGTAGATAAAGCGGAAGTAGTAGGTAAGGAAGATGAGGCAGGTAAGCCAGCAGAGACTAAAGTGTATGCCGAGCCCAAACAGGTACCGCTTAACTTAGAAGAGTCTGTTCCTGTCTTAATGGAGACCGTGGAAGAGGGCGAAGAAGACGTTGTCACCGCTGAGGGGGATGATTTTCAGGATGACGGATTAGCTTCGCCTGTAGCCATACGTTCGGTTGGTAAACACCTTAGGCCCGCTATTGAACCCACTATTGATGATCTTAGCGGATCGGAAGATGAGGATAGCTTAAATACTCGTTCAGCGAATAAACCCCGCTACCAATCGAAATATTTTTCTAGTGAAAGTAAGAAAGAACCCCCCCCCTCTAAGGCTTCTATTACGGAAGTGTTAGTTATTAATGTTAAGGCAGTAAAAGATCATGAGTTTCAGGGGAGTGATTTATTGCAGCAAGTACTAGAGAATGATTTGCGTTATGGCGCGATGAATATATTTCATCGTCATGCCGATGAAGATGGCGAGGGGCCAGTATTATTTAGTATGGCCAATATGCTAATGCCAGGTATTTTTGATCTTAAAACGATTGATAGTTTTTCTACCGCCGGGGTTTCTTTATTTTTGACCTTGCCAGTAGTTGACAGTAATAATATGGCTGCGTTTGAACTGATGGTAAAAACGGCAAAAGTGCTGGCCGCCTCTTTAGGTGGAAATTTGAAGGATGAGCATCGTAGTGTGATGACAGCACAAACCATCGAGCATTATCGAGAAAGAATTCGTGATTTTTCTAGACGCCAACAATTGGAAAAAAACAAGTAAACAATAGCTTAGCTGCGTTTGCATTATAATAAAGTAGAAATGTAATCTATCTGTAAATATTACAGAGCCTTAAATTACGTTACTTGCTGCAATAAAAAAAAACCGTACTGACTTTGAGTATGTCTATAAAAATGAATAAGTCGATAGGGCTTTCAATGTCGAACACTTCTGCTGATTGTCAGCAAGCCGAACAGAAAATATATAGACTCCGCGACCAAATCAATTCCCATAATTACCAATACTACGCTTTGGATAATCCGACTATTCCCGATGCGGAATATGATCGTTTGTTTAGAGAGTTACAGTCTTTAGAAAGTCTATTTCCTGTATTGGTTTCTCCTGACTCGCCTACACAACGTGTGGGTTCTACACCGCTAACCGCTTTTTCACAAGTCACGCATACTATCCCGATGTTGTCTTTGGGTAATGCGTTTAATGACGATGAATTAAATGAATTTAATCGTCGTGTAATGGAACGTTTGAAAAAATTTCATGTAGGTGAGACCGATGACATCGAATATGCCTGCGAGCCAAAGTTAGATGGTATTGCCGTCAGTTTATTATATCGGGAAAGTGTCTTGGTCCAGGCGGCGACCCGCGGAGATGGCACTACTGGAGAAGATATTACGCAGAATGTAAGAACTATCTCCTCTATTCCGTTACGTTTACAAGGTAATAATATTCCCGCTGTGCTTGAGGTGCGTGGTGAAATTTACATGCCAAAAGCGGGGTTTAATCAGCTTAATGAAAACGCTAAGCTACAAGGTGAAAAGCCTTTTGTGAACCCACGTAATGCAGCGGCAGGAAGTTTGCGTCAGTTGGATCCACGTATTACCGCGCAGCGTCCATTGGAGATGTGTGCTTATAGTGTCGGCCTAGTCGAGGGAGGGGTAATACCGGCGACTCATACGGAGGTATTATATGCCTTGTCTACATGGGGTTTGCGTATCAATCAAGAAATGACGGCTGTTCTTGGTATTAAAGCCTGTAGTGATTACTTTACAGTTTTGGAAAAAAAGCGGATAGATTTAGCTTACGATATTGATGGTATTGTTTTTAAAGTTAACGACCTTAGCTTGCAACAGCAATTAGGTTTTATTTCACGTGCCCCTCGTTGGGCCATTGCAAAAAAATTCCCTGCACAAGAAGAAGTAACACAATTGCTAGATGTAGAATTTCAAGTGGGCCGTACAGGCGCCATTACACCCGTAGCGCGTTTAAAGCCCGTATTTGTTGGTGGTGTGACGGTGTCAAATGCTACCTTGCATAATCGTGACGAAGTCGAACGTTTAGGTGTGCGAGTAGGGGATACTGTTATTGTTCGTCGTGCGGGTGATGTGATTCCACAAATTGTTTCTGTAGTAGAAGGGCGCCGACCTGCTGGCGCTAACCTAGTTGTTTTCCCGAAACAGTGTCCCGTGTGTGCGTCCCCCCTTATTCGCTTAGAGGGTGAAGCCACATTGCGGTGTACGGGTGGCTTAGTGTGTTCTGCACAAGTTAAAGAAGCGATTAAGCACTATGTTTCTCGAAAGGCCATGGATGTAGATGGTTTAGGTGATAAGCTGGTTGAGCAGTTAGTTGATGGTGAGCATATACACTCTATTGCTGATCTTTATGATCTTCATTTAGAGCAGTTAGCCGCAATGGAACGCATGGGTGAAAAGTCAGCAGCTAATTTACTAGCTGCATTAGAAAAATCCAAGCAAACTAGTTTGGCGCGTTTTATTTATGCTCTGGGTATACGCGAAGTGGGTGAAGCTACCGCGCGTAATTTGGCACTGGCTTTTGGCGATATTGCGCCACTAGTAATAGCGGATGAGGAGCAGCTGCAAACCATCAATGATGTGGGTCCTATTGTTGCAAAGTTTATTACGGCGTTCTTTTCTCAAGAAAAAAATCAGGCGATTATTACTTGCTTGCAAGAAAAGGGTGTGGGATGGCCAATAGTTGACATGGAGATACTAGATTTACCCTTGCAAGGCTTAACTTATGTGTTGACTGGAAGCCTAGAGAAGTTGAACCGTGATCAGGCCAAACGCTATCTACATCAATTGGGTGCTTCGGTGACCAGTAGTGTGTCGAAAAAAACGCATTGCGTGATTGCGGGTAGTAGTGCAGGATCTAAATTAACAAAAGCGGAAGATCTAGGTATTGATGTTTTGAATGAGGAAGGTTTAATTGAGATGCTAACCACTTACGGTATTGAAATATGAAGTTATTATTAGTTGCTTTTTCTCTGGTGTTTTTATTGTTGGGTTGCGCAGCCTCTCCACCACAACAAGTGGATAATATATGCGGAATTTTTAATGAGAAGGATGATTGGTATGCAGCCGCTAAAAAATCGAAAAAGCGTTGGGGTTCCTCTATTCCTTTAATGATGGCGTTTATGCATCAAGAATCACGTTTCGTTTCTCAGGCAAAGCCGCCAAGGGATAAAATACTGGGTATTGTTCCTTGGTTTAGAAAAAGCAGCGCTTATGGTTATTCTCAGGCGCAGGATGATACTTGGGATTGGTATAGAAAGAAAACAGGACGTTGGGGAGCTGATCGAGATAGCTTTCAAGATGCGATAGATTTTGTTGGTTGGTATAATACCCAAACAAAAAAAATTAATGGTGTGAGTTTAACTAATACGTACGGCTTATACTTAGCCTATCATGAAGGCCATGGTGGATTTAAGAAAAAAACCTACAACAAAAAAGAGTGGTTAAAAACAGTCGCTAAAAAAGTGGCTGGCCGCAGCAGAACCTATGCTAAGCAATTAAGGTCTTGTGAAAAGGGCTTGCAGTCGAAGGGGTTTAGTTTTTGGCCATTTTAATGAATCTTTCAATGTTTCACAGGTGTTAGTATGAGCGATGAATCGGTAGTCTATGGTTATATCAAAAATGCTAGTGCATTCACGGCAGAAGAAAAATACATTAGCCAAGCGATTAATCGAAAAGCCTTAAGTCACTTACCCACATTAGATGCCTGTGCATTTCTATCAAGAGATATATTCTCAGCTCCTGTATCGTTGGCTTATGATGATCTACCTCTGTCGAGTGTGATTCACTTTGGCAGCGCTTATAAAGGTATTGAGTATGAGTGGGGTTTGTGGATTACTCAATTTGAGCAGCTTTTACAGGGTATGTATTGGGACACCGTCATTGTGCATTTAGAAACTGAATTGTCTGGTGTGCATACCTTTACATGGGATAGTGGTAATACAGTCCATGTGCCCAGTGATAAGGCTCTCAACATTCGTTGTGAATGGCAGCATGAAATGGGCTTGTACAGTCGTATTGCCTAAGCATTATTCTCCCTTCCTCATTAGAGCGTTGTGCATTTTTTTATGCTTTTATCTGATGCTAATGTCACTACTAAAAACAATATCCAACTAGTCTTTTTCGATGTAGATGGCACCTTGTTAGCGCAAGATGGCAACTACTCTCCGTCATTAAAGCAACAGATCCATCGTCTCCATTCTCTCGGTGTTAAAACGGCGATTGCTTCAGGCCGCCCTTCTTATGCAGCACAATTTTTATTTGATGAGCTGGGTATTTGCGACTTGGGCGTATTTTGTACGGGTGCAGAAATTTATCTGCCTTCAGCTAAGCAGCATATTCAGTTGCATACCCTCGATAAAGCTAGAGTGGCTTTGTTGGCTCAGCGTGCTAAAGCGCTGGGTATTTATTGTGAGCTTTATACGCCTAACTACCATGCGGTTGAGCAAGTTTCGGATATTAGTCGGGTGCATGCACAACATTTACGCGTGGCCCCACTGATTGCCGACCAAGAAACCGTATTATCAGATGAATTACCTATTATTAAGTTGTTATTGGGTCGAGATAAAATGGGTCGAGATAAAACTAGCAATGAGAACAGCTTGGCGATGTTAGCGAGTGAGTTTCCCGAGTTGGAGTTTGCTTTCGCCCATTTTTTAGCACGTCCTAATTGGGAGTTTGCTAGTGTGATTAGCCCGTTGGCTAATAAACAAGCCGCGTTTGAATTAATTACTGGGCACTATAATATTGCTGCGGAAAATGTCATGTCGATAGGTGATTCACCATCCGATATCAGCTTTATTCAGCAGGCTGGAGTGGGGGTTGCTATGGGTAGTGCGGCAGAGCAAGTTAAGTTAGAAGCTAATTACATCACCTTAAGTGCTGATGATGATGGCGTTGCTTTTGCTCTACAGCGTTTGGTTTAGTTTTTGGGCGTAGCTCAATAGTGGGTGCAGTTGCCATTTAGTGGTGCTCAGAATCGGGCTAATAAATAACACTGAGCTATACTAAAATGGCAATGTCCGTGATAAATGATTAGTATGTCATTGTTTATGTAATATAACGCATCATTGGCGTTAAACTTAAGTGATTAATAAGAGCGTAGAGACCAATATAGTTAACCATATAGATAATCCTAGAAACCGTAGTTGGATCACGAAAGTATGTGTACCAAAAGTAGGCCCCTCTAGGGGAGTTATTGATGCACCTAGCAAATGTTACATTCGGCTCACTACCAATATAGCCACAGGGATGTGGTGTAGTAGAACAACGCAGGAGCAGTTGTCGAAGGTAGCCACGCGAATGTAACATTCACTATGCCTACACGGACGTAGGTAAGGGGCGTGAGCAGGAGCGGAAGCTTTGCACACCAATAACTCCCCTAGAGGGGCCTACTTTTGGTACACATATTTTTCGCGCCCAACTGCGGTTTCTAGGATAATAATAAGGGTGTTAAATAGTATGCAGGCGCATGACTCCATTGCCGAAATGTTTACTGCAGCATGTAAACAGTACGCTTCATTAGATGCTTTTTCTTGCCTTGGTCAAACAATGACCTACGGTGAGTTAGACCAATTAAGTCTTCAGTTTGCGACCTACCTTCAACACTACACTACCTTAGCACCCGGTGACCGTTTAGCCATTCAATTACCGAATACCTTGCAATACCCTGTGGTGTTATTCGGGGCTCTAAGAGCGGGGGTGGTCATTGTTAATACCAATCCTCTCTATACGGGTAAGGAATTACAGCATCAGTTAAAAGATTCTGGTGCAAAAGTATTGGTTGTTCTCGCGAATGTTGCGCAAGCAGTTGAAGGAGTCATAGATCAGACCGATATTCAACAGGTCATTGTTACTGAAATAGCTGATTTACATGGTTTTCCTAAACGGCAAATTATTAATAGCATACTTAAATATGTGAAAAAACAGGTGCCGTCTTGTCATTTTCCCATATCAGTGAGCTTTCGCAAGGCGTTGAGCTTAGGTAAGCGCGATAGCTTTTCTCCAGTCGCTATTGACCCGTCTAATGTTGCCTTCTTGCAATATACGGGCGGCACAACCGGTGTTGCCAAAGGCGCGATGTTAACGCAGGCTAATTTGCTGGCGAATAAAGATCAAATTATAGAACATTGGAAAACCGTATTAGACCCCAAAAAGGAAGTGTTTGCTGCACCGTTACCGCTTTATCACATTTATGGTTTCACCATACATTGCATGGTGCTGGTGTCGGTGGGTTGCCATAGTGTTTTGGTCCCTAACCCCAGAGATATTGATAGCCTAGTCAAGGTGTTTTCATCCTATGCGCTAACGGGGATGGTTGGATTAAATACTTTATTTGTTGCCTTGCTGAATAATGCAAAGTTTAGATTGTTAGACTTTTCAATTTTAAAAGTGACTACCTCTGGTGGTATGGCGCTAGCGGAAGATACTGCAAAAAGGTGGGAGGCGTTAACCAATACCTTGGTCTTAGAGGGGTATGGCTTAACGGAGACCTCGCCCGTAGTCTCTGCCAATGTTCCCGAACACTATCAGTTAGGTACCATTGGTAGGGCAGTGCCCAAGACTGAATGCAAGGTGATAGATGACGACGGTAACCGCTTGTCGAATGGTGAAGAAGGCGAGTTATGTGTTCGTGGGCCTCAGGTGATGTTGGGCTATTGGAATCGACCGGAAGACACAGCAGAGTCCTTAGATAACGAGGGCTGGTTTAAGACTGGTGATATTGCACTTATCCAGGGTGATGATTTTATTCGCATCGTTGACCGTAAAAAAGATATGATTATTGTGTCGGGTTTTAATGTCTACCCTAATGAAGTAGAAAATGTTTTAGTAGAGCATCCAGAGATTATTGAGGCGGCTGTCATTTCTATCCCCGATGAGTGCAGTGGTGAAGCGGTTAAAGCGTTTTTGGTGTTAGCCGAGGGAAGTGAGCTTGATGATAAAGAGATCAAAATATTTTGTAAAAAATCCTTAACAGCCTATAAAATCCCCCGATTTTATGAATTTAGAGAAGACTTACCGAAATCTACGGTAGGCAAAGTATTACGTCGTGAGCTACGTACGGATTAAGATCATAGGGCGAGAATAATAGGATTGTATCCATAGGGTTACAGCTATAGGTTAAGACTTTTTAGGTCAACAATGAAAAACGCATCATATGTCGTCTGCTATAAAAAATAATATTGCCCTAGTACTCTCTGGTGGTGGCGCGCGCGCTGCTTATCAAGTGGGTGTGTTGATGGCGATCAAAGATATCTTGCCACCTCAAAGCAGTCCATTTTCCATTATTTCCGGCACCTCAGCGGGTGCCATCAACGCCGTGTCGCTTGCCTCGAATAGTCATGATTTTCAAGCGGGTGTTGATGAGTTACATCATTTGTGGGAACACTTAACTATTGATCATGTATTTCGCACTGGATGGAAAGATCTTGTGGGTGGAGTATACCGTTTTGGGCGTTCTTTTTTTCATGAGGGGGTAGATTATCATCGCCCTTTAAGTTTATTAGATAATTCTCCGCTAAATGCATTTCTAAAATCGAATATCAATTTTTCGGATATACAAAGAAATATTGATCGAGGGATTTTAACAGCGGTATCCGTCGCGGCTTTAGGTTATGCCTCAGGTAATTCTATTAATTTTTTTCAAGGGAATGAAAAAATAGAAGAATGGGTGCGTTGTCGTCGGATAGGTAGGCCAACGATTATTGGTATGGAACATTTGTTAGCTTCGTCGGCCATCCCGTGGATTTTTCCTACGGTGCGTATAGGACAGGAATATTTTGGTGATGGCGCCATGCGGCAGTTGGCGCCCATCAGTCCCGCATTACATTTAGGTGCCGATCGTATTTTTATTATTGGCGTCAGTGGTAATCGGCAAGCGCAGGTGAAAAAACAACCTTTACGTTCTAGACATCCACCTTCAATGGCGCAAATGGCAGGCCATTTATTAAATAGTGCTTTTGTTGATAGTTTAGAAGCGGATATAGAGCATCTAAACCGAGTGAATAAGTTAATTACTTTGGCCAGCGATGAACATAGACAAGCATTAGAGTTGCGGCCTGTGCGCAGTTTGGTGATTTCGCCTTCAAAAGCTATCGATAAAATCGCCGGCAGGCATGTACGTTATTTACCCAAAAGTGTCCGCTTTTTTATGCGTTCTTCGGGTGCAACTGCTCGACGCGGTGGTTCAGTATTGTCCAGTTATTTGTTGTTTGTTAAGTCATTCACTGATGAGTTAATCGAGTTAGGTTACCAAGATGCCATGTGGGAAAAAGAGGCGATCAAACAATTTTTTTTAGATGAAGAATAAAGGATAATAACAAAAGTATAGTGTTGGTCTATTTTTTGGATGGTTCTATAGGTCACCTGTATTATTCATTAGGGGTATTGTTATGACGGTAGCAGATGCGTTACGTGCGAGAAAATCAGTCCGGGCTTTCACTGATGCCCCTGTGTCTAAAGAGCAAATTACGCAGTTATTGGATGTTTCACGCTATGCCCCATCAGGCGTAAATACTCAGCCTTGGCAAGTGGCTGT
>JBLHLI010000002.1:0-33905 GCA_047618765.1 Enterobacterales bacterium
AAGCGGGGCTTTTTTGTTTGGCAGCAGAGGTCGGCGAGAATCGGCACGCTTTTAAGGGCGCGGGATTTTGAATCCTCTGTATATACTCATTACCTAGTGTTACTCAATGTAGATCATAGTTACCTAAGGTTACTAAGCGGTTGATTTTATTGAATAATTTTAAAATATCACTTATTATTTAGTGATGGCTTAGTTACTCGGGGATGCTCTAAGATTACCGAAGTTAATACACTTTGTATCCTATGTGTATCCTGACTAACTTTATTGAGCCATCAATATAGGGGTTAGAATATGGGGAATACAGTTAATCGCTTTAAGTTTAACAAGGCAAGTTTAGTGCTTATTGAAAAGCAGGTGGATAAAGGCGAGTTCACCAAAGAAATCTACATTTATGATGATTCGAGTCATTTATCTATTTTAGTACGCCCTAATCGGTCTTATACGGAATGTACGTTCTGTATTTATGAGCGTATACGCATCCGTGGTCAAGCAAAAAGCCGATTATATAAACGACAAATCATGAAGGTAAGTGATGCGCGGAATACACGGCTATCGTTAACCACGCTTAGACAAAAAGCCGATAACCTATTTTTAGATATATTAGAGGGGCGAGATCCCCAATTGATTGCCCAGCAAGCCGTATTAACGGCTGAAAATGAGGAGCTGTTGGCGCAGGCCAAACAAACTATTGGTCAGATGATTTTCGGGCCTTTAGGCAAAGTGAATGGATCTCAGAAGCATACGGTTGGATTTATTACTGAAAGGGGGCCAAGTACTAGCAGGGTGCTTGAAAAGAATACTCTCCGTTTCAGGCCATCTGAGGCATGGATGCCGAAGCTGAGTGTATAGGGGCATATTCACAGCGCGACTGAAACGGAGTGTATTCTTTTCAAGTGACCCGGTAGTAAGTCTTATTTAAAGGATATAGAAGGGGTATGCAGGACGGTTTTTTTAGACATCTCATCGTAAAGTTGTTGTTTTCGATAAGCCCACGGATGACGGTTTGCATGTTTTATTAAATTATTTTAGACATTTTTCTTTTCTCCAATATATGGAGGTGATTAACCAAGCAATACAGGAGACGAACCATTGTCGTAGTGATTATAAAATACATCAGTCCTTTCTTAAATTACGCGGAATAAAAGTAACGATTAGCTCTATTTATAGCGCTTTAAGGCTGGCTTAAGTTACAAGGTTTACATTAATTTGAAAATAGTAGCGGGAAGTTAGGCAGTAATACAGATCATTAAGAGCCACTCTCTATGAAAAAAAGCAGTCTGCAAGATTTGCGTATAGAAACCGATAGCCTCGGTGAGATTGACGTTCCTGAGAATCGCTATTGGGGCGCGCAGACGCAGCGTTCGCTTAATCACTTTGCTATTTCTCTAGAGCATTTTCGTTGGCGGCAGCCATTAATACGCGCATTGGGGATAGTGAAAAAAGCCGCTGCTCAAAGTAATTTATTATTAGGATTACTAACAGAAGATGTGGCTAACCCCATAATCTTAGCCGCCAAAGAAGTGATTAACGGTGATTTATACGAGCACTTTCCATTGGGTGTATTCCAAACGGGTTCTGGCACACATACCAATATGAATCTGAATGAAGTCATCGCCAATCGCGCCAATGAATTGTTGGGTTATCCTCTCGGCGTAAAAATACCTGTTCACCCGAATGATCATGTCAACTTAGGGCAGTCATCCAACGATGTGTTTCCTAGCGCCATGAATATTGCCGTATTGGAAACCTTAGAAAATCAATTGTTGCCTGCATTAATACAATTAAAGCAAAGCGTTACTAAAAAAGTGGAGGAATACCAACATGTTATAAAAGTAGGGCGCACGCATTTGCAGGATGCAGCACCGTTAACTCTGGGGCAGGAAATGTCCGGCTGGGCTGCCCAATTGGATTTTTCGCTAAATGCGATTAATCAGCATAAATGTAAAGCATATCCCTTGGCGATTGGAGGCACTGCCGTCGGTACTGGGTTAAATGCCCACCCTCAATTTGCAGATAAAGTGGTTGAGTTAATAAAAATAGAAACATCGATACCGTTTACCAATAGTGAGAATAAATTTTTTTCCCTTTCCTGCCACGATCCTTTAGTTGAAATGTCAGCAGGCTTGAGAACCCTCGCAATGACCTTATTAAAAATTGCCAATGATATTCGCTGGCTAGCCAGTGGGCCACGTTGCGGTATCGGAGAATTACTCTTGCCACAAAATGAACCGGGTTCATCCATTATGCCCGGAAAAGTGAATCCGACACAGTGTGAAGCCTTGAGCATGGTCTGCGTACAAGTATTTGGTAATGATGCCACGGTAGCATTTGCAAACAGTCAGGGCAGTTTTCAACTCAACACCTACAAACCCGTTATTGTGCATAACGTATTAGAAAGTATCGAATTACTTGCAGATGCTATCACTAGTTTTGATCATTATTGCGTACAAGGCATATTACCGAATACAGCTCGCATACAAGATAATCTGAATAAGAATTTGATGTTGGCGACCGCTCTCAATTCTCATATTGGTTATGATAAGGCGGCAGAGGTTGCAAAACATGCTTGCCAAAAAAATCTCACATTAAAAACTGCTTGTATCGATTTAGGTGCTGCGACAGAGGAGCAATTTGATCAATGGATGGATGTCAATGAAATGATTCACTCCAGTGAAAAGCCAACAAAATAATATCAGGTTTTATCTATGAAATTATTTGCCAAACAGTATCACGCGCCAGGCACATTGCCAGGAACGCTCAATATTATCGAAGACGATCATATCAGTCTGACTCTGTTTGATTATAACGAAAATCAATTGATCGAAAAACCAGACATTAGTGTGAAGGAATGCCGTAGTTTTATCGACGACACCAATACGACTTGGATTCATATTCAGGGAGCGCCAACATTGGCTATGCTCAATATGTTGTCGGGTAGTTTTGGTTTGCACGATCTTTATCTGGAGGACATTGTCAATGTTGGTCAACGCCCTAAGGTTGAAATCCTCGACAATCAAATATTTCTTATTTTGAGCCTACCGGTCGTCAATGAAAATGCCATTACTATGGAGCAGGTATCCCTGTTTTTAAGCGAGCGAACGGTCATTTCATTTTGTACTGGCAGCGTAATCCCTTTTGAATTAGTTATCGAGCGTTTACGAAAATCCAAAGGAAAAATTCGTAAACGTCAGGCCGATTATCTATTCTACACCTTGATCGATACCGTTATTGATCACGGTTATCCATTGCTCGAATATTTTTCAGAAAAAACACAGAGTTTGGAAGATGCTTTAATGGATTCTCCCGATCAATCGGTCATGCAGTCCATTCATCAATTACGTCGGGAACTGTTGTTGTCACGGCGCTGCTTATGGCCGCAGCGGGAATTAATTAATCAACTAATACGTAATGACGAAAATGTGTTGATCCATGAGAAAACAAACATTTATTTTCGAGATTGTTATGATCATATTATTACTGTGGTTGAATTCTTGGAAACCTATCACGAAATCAGCAATGGAATGTTAGAGGTTTATCTGTCCAATGTCAGTCATCGTCTTAATGAAGTCATGCGATTATTAACGGTTATTGCGACCTTGTTTATACCACCCACTTTTATAGTGGGCGTTTATGGAATGAATTTTGATCATAAGGTAAGCCCTTTGAATATGCCAGAATTGGGCTGGCCCTATGGGTATCTTTTTGTTTGGGGAATTATACTCAGCATGATGGCTGGCATGTTATTTTATTTTTATAAGAAGAAGTGGTTTTAGTATGGGGGTTAAAGCCCTGAGCGAGAAAAATAACGTGATGTGATAGGGGCTGTAAGGGATTTAATAAGCTGCAAGGAGGTAGTGATACCAAAGGAAGCCACGACTTTTTATTGATAGTGTACTGATACATATTGTGCGTCGGGGTCATTATCATAAACCCGTATTTTTTGACGATCAATATTATGTGACCTAGATACATTTTCTTAAGGTGGGTTGCAGTCACTATGGGATTGTAATTCATAGCTATTGTTTAATGGTTAACGGGAACACCAATCGGTAGTGAAAAATTTAAAGGAAAAGTTGAGGCGACATCGGAAAAAGACGTTGGTTTGGCAAGAAAATGGCCACCAAGAAATATTTTATAGTTCTGCTCCCTGTAAGGAATCGTGCTGGACGGCTCAATGCTGCGGTTATGCTTAAATCTAAGCAGTAATTTTCCCTATTTCTTCTTCTTATTATTATGGTGAAAAATATGAAACCTATGTCTTCTGATCATAGTTATGCACGAATTAATGTTGTTGTATTAGGAAGAAGTTTCGATAAAAACTTAACCGACTCTGTGCTAGTAGAGGAGGGTGGCGCGATAAAGTATAGGGATGCATTCCAGCTTAAGCTTAAATCCGGTGAAGCTTGGTTGTTTGATTATGGCATTTTAGTTTGCTGGGATGTGACCGAGAGTGATCGCCAAAAATTGCGCGCTGATATATCTAGGCTGGTTATTGATTCAATAGACGGCCAGGTTTCTGAGCAGTTTTCATTTGAGGTCAATACAGGAAAAGAATTTCGAATTCATAATGATCTCGTGGTGTTGCCTAATGACAATAAAATGATTCGTTTAGCGCTAAGTCATGCTTTTGCGCAATCAAGCAAACTGTCCTTCTTTGAAGATAAGGCACAGACGGTTATTCAGCAGAATAGCCACTTATCAAAATTGTTGGCGAGCACAGGAAAAATTCCTTTATCTAAACTTAAGCTTGCGAAATTAAGAGGGGTGCTATTTGACACTAGCAGTGATATTAGCCTGCATTTTAATTTGCTCGATACACCGGAGTTTTTTTGGAATTATCCTGAGTTAGAAGCGTATTATTTACCCTTATCTAAGTATTTGGATTTACAGCCACGAATACAAATACTTAACCAAAAACTATCGACTATTCATGAGTTGCTCAATATGTTGGCAGCTGAGCAACACCACAAACATGCCGCGTTTTTGGAGTGGATTATCATTGTATTGATCGCTATTGATATAGCGGTGTATTTTTTTCCGAAATAGGGGGTCTATGAATTTACAAAAAGGAATAAAGGGTTAATTTTTTAGAATATAAAAAGTTAGATTTTTTGCATAAAAAGCTTGTGTATCGCTAAAAAAAGAATAAAATCCCGCCACTTCTTGAACATAGCCAATCCTAGTACATCGCTCACCGCGACAAGGCAATAGAGTAACTATTCAAGAGTTGATTTTACTGATTAAGCGAGTATTTATGCCGCTAAAACCAGTGTTTTATTGACTTATTTTTTGCTCGGAGGTTATGTTCTACATGATAACTATTGAATCTGCTAATCTATCTATATCTACCCATTCCCCATCGGAAAACGATTTAATTCATTCATTGGTCGCGCTACATGGCACGCCATTAATGATGCTAGATTGTAATATTATACGGCTACAGTATCAGGCTCTAGCCAATGCTTTGCCGAATGTTGAATTACATTTTGCTTTAAAACCAATGCCACATGCTTCGGTTGTAAAAACCTTGCTAGATGAGGGGGCGAGCTTTGACTTGGCGACGAATGGTGAAATAGATCTAGTTAGAAGTGCAGGTGTTCCAGCCTATAAAACGATTCATTCTCATCCCATTAAGCGTGATTCTGATATTCGTTATGCCTTAGAATATGGTTGTAATGTTTTTGTTGTGGATAACGTGAATGAACTAGAAAAATTTATACCCTATAAAGATGAAGTGGAAATTTTAATTCGGCTAAGCTTTAGAAATGTTGATGCGTATTCTGATTTGTCCAAAAAATTTGGTTGTAATCCTGAGCATGCAATTCCTTTAATTCGCCGCGCGATCTTATTGGGTATTCGGATTAAAGGTTTATCTTTTCATGTGGGTTCGCAAACCACAGACCCCAATATTTATGTGCATGCAATTGATACCAGTAGAAAAGTATTTAAAGAGGTTGCTCAGCTCGGCTTGCCAGCGTTAAGCACCTTAGATATTGGCGGTGGCTTTCCTGTAGAGTATATGGATAGCGTGATGCCAATTGATAGTTTTTGTGCACCGCTAAGAGACGCCTTAAGTAAATTCCCTGAAACGGTTAAAATCATTGCTGAACCCGGTCGCTTTATAGTTGCGCCTGCAGCGACATCTGTGGCATCTATTATGGGACAAGCGGAGCGTGACGGAAAAACTTGGTATTACCTTGATGATGGTATTTATGGTTCTTTTGGTGGGATATTGTTTGACCACGGAAATTACCCTATTGATGCAATGAAGTGGCAGGGAGAGCGTTTTCCATCAGTTCTAGCAGGCCCTACTTGCGATAGTATCGATGTCATTTCTGAAGATATTTCCTTGCCTAAATTAATCAATGGTGACTTGATTATAGGTCGTGTGATGGGCGCTTATACCAGTGCGACAGCTACTGAATTTAATTTCTTTAAAAAAGCGGAAATTGTTATATTAAACGAAGCGTTAGCATTTGATACTGTATCTGATTTAGCATGATTTATATTTTTTGGAGCAGCACTCGCTGCTCCATTGTTTTTATATTTTTCACGTATTTCATCTATTTCTGCTAATTATATATTTATAAGTTAACACTAGGCATGACCTAATTCAGCTAAAAATTATGGTATTTTGTTCTACAATTTAATAAAAATGAACGGCCTATACTAGAAATGATAGGTATTAATCAGGAAGCTGATCTGGAAGAATTAATGAGGTGAAGGTCATCGGATGACATACAATAAATTAAACATATGTTGTTAGGAAAATATAATGTATAAGTATAGTCATGGATTTAAATATAAGTTTTTGCATTTTATCGAAATGGTAACTTGTTAAAAAACCACTTAAAAAAATTAACGAAGAAATTTTCTAAAGTGGCTATATGCCAAACAATAAAGATTGGCAGCGTCGTTGCAGATTTTATCTTTTGGAATAACCCTTAGCTATTTACATAACATTGAGTTAGTGAACCGCTGAACAAGTCATGCGTTATTTTTTGCTATGGCTACCATCACACATGGGTTGTGATTCGGTCTGCTTGCAACCACAAAAATAGACCGTTTCGGTAGCATCGCTAACGTATCTTACGGGTAGAAATTGGGTTCCCGCATGTGAACCATCACAGAAAGGCTGTGCTTTACTTTGGCCACAAGCACACCAGTGATAAGTTTTTCCGGCCTCAACCTCTTCCGTAAAAGGTGAATTGGATACTCTAATAGCATGCTTCATAATGTTATACCTTTATTTTTTAAATTTTGAATAGTTGATGAAAAAACCCCCGCATAAAGTGGGGTGGTAGGCTAAATTAAGCCGCTATTTCAATATTAATGCATTTCTTTCTTTTTCAAAATGGCGTTCATCTTCAATGGTCAATAGGGATTATTTTAATGAGGAAAACTTAAACGTTGCTTAAGCTAAAAGGCCATAAAATTTTTTTGGAGTTATTTACTAATAGCGGGGGCATTATCCTGGCTATTAGTGCTCATGACTATTATTGGCATAAGGCGCCCCTCTATTTGTATTATTTAATGCGGACATCACTATAGACTTTAACCCTATTCCTTAATTAATCACGCACCCAGTGACAGTGGGTGTTATTTTAGGTTTATTGGTAGGAAAATTTGTCGGTATTACAGATTTTTTTACCTGGCAATAAAATGGAATTTAATGTGGCGAAGTTATTAAAGGTTCTATTTAAGCGTTGTTAGTATTCGCGAGTGGGTGCAGCCCTTTTAATAATCTACCAAGGACATCTGCTCCAGTATGGAACCTAACCCGATAATAATACTGATAAAGATTGAAATCTGCATCACCAAAAAGAGCGGCACGAATATACTCATTGGCATGCTTTTGATATAGGTTTTTTCTGCGTATCTTTATTTTTTTTCTGTGTAATCGACCGGCGTTTCTTGCACAAACTAGACTCGTGCATTGATTTTACCCATTCGTCGGAACGACGTTGCCAGTCTTTATCGTTTGGCATTAATTTATCCTTCAGTTATTTAACGTTAACAACACAGTTGGATCAACCAACAATTTAGCTGGCTCATTACCATTTATTATGACTACCATCACACATAGGAGCGTATGTAGATTGTTTGCAGCCACAAAAATAAATCGTTTCCTTAGCATCGCTAATATATTCCATTGGTAGAGATTGAGTTCCCACATGTGAGCCATCACAGAAAGGTTGTTTTTGGCTTTGACCACAGGCACACCAGTGGTAAGTTTTTCCGGCTTCGACTTCTTCTGTAAAAGGTGAGTCGAATACGCTAGGGAAATTGTTCATTATTCTATGCCTATTGATACTGCAATTAGCTGATAGTAAAAAGCCCCGCATAAAGCGGGGAGGTCGGCTAATTAAGCCGCAATTTCTACACGGATATTTTTAGGGGCTTCTTTTTCAGATTTTTTCAAATGAACAGTTAGCATGCCTTCTTTAAATTCCGCTTTAATATTCGCCTCTTTGATATTGTCGGGTAAGCTAAAGCTGCGAGTAAAATGGCCATAAAAACGCTCAATGCGATGAAATTTCTTGCCATCTTTACTTTCTTGTTCGAACCGTCGTTCACCATCAATAGTCAGCACACCATTGCTAATATTGACATTAACATCCTCTTTTTTAACTTCAGGTAACTCTGCTTTGATTAAAAATTCGTGATCTGACTCAATAATATCCACCGCGGGTGACCATTCAGTCGATGCTGGCTCTTGACGAGTGGCAATATTACGGTTTGATTGATGAAAACGAGGGTGGTAATGGAACATTTCTTCAATGTCTTTTAACGGTTTCCAAGTGGTTAGGTTCATGGTTAACAGTCCTCTAAAAGTGTAAGGTTTAAGTGATTGGCTAATTGCCAAGTTGGACTAAACTATAAGGCAGTAAGCTTAAACTTAACTTAAGTTCTAGAATATTTACAAGCTATGTTTACATGTCATATCGAAAAATAAAAAATCAGTAAGGGAGGATTGGTGTCGATACAGTTACTTAAATACTGTGTCTTATGTAAGGATTCAAGGCACCAGTGCTGCAATTTCTTTTAGCAATAAATCCGCATCTACTGGTTTATGTAACACCTTCTGTACGGTTTTTAATGCGGCAGTACTGACTGCGCTTTCGGTATAACCCGTGATCATAATAGCCGGTATTGGTTTTTGAGTGAGTTCACGCAAACGTTTAACGACATCCAAACCATTTTCGCCATCGGCCAATCGCTTATCGGTAATGATCAGGTCGGGTGGTATTTGAGTCTCTTGTGTATAGGCAATTGCTTTGCCACCAGTGCTGGCACTGAATACGTGATAACCTTCGAGATTTAATAAGGTTTCCATCGCTTCTAAAATATCCTCGTCATCTTCGAGGTATAAAATATACGCTTTGTGATTTTGTGTTGTCGTTAACAAAGGTTCGTTAGACATAACAACGGCTTTATGGTCGCTTGCGGATAATGGTAGCCGAATGGAAAAAAAGGAGCCAATACCAAGGCTAGATTCTAGCGTAATAGGATGATTTAAAAGCTCGGCCAGCGCTTTAACAATGGACAAGCCTAAACCAAAGCCTTGCTTATTATGCTGATCCATGCAATAGAATGCGTCAAAAATTTCGGCTTGTTTATTATCAGGAATACCCGGCCCGGTATCGCGAACACCCAGTATTAGCGTATTGTCTGCGGCTAGATATTCAATCGCCACATGCCCTTGCTCAGTATACCTCAGTGCATTGCCCAGTAAGTTTCGGAGAATTTGTAACAAGAGTTCAGGGTCGCTGTGTACTCGGAGGTCGGTTGTTGGTATCGATAAGGTGAGCTTCTTTTGTAATGCCAATTCTTCAAAGTCTATTTGCAGTGCTGACAAGAGAGGCTGTAGATCCATATTCTTGAGTTGAGGCTGAATACCACCACTTTCAATTTGGTTTAGATTGAGTACTGCACTTAACAGGCGTTCCATACCCTGAATGGATTTGTGCATTTTACCTACGTGCTGTTTAACGTCAGGGTCATGGATTTTTCGCATTAGCACCGAGCATAATGTATTCAGACTTTGCAACGGTTGGCGTAAGTCATGGCTAGCGGCGGATAAAAAGCGGGTATTGGTTTTTTTGGTGGTTTTTGCGGCTTCTTGTGCCGCTAATAGAGAAGATGTTTGTTCTAATACTTGAAGATTGAGCTTCGATACCAATTCAGCATTTTCCATACCTATAGCAGTACAGTTTGCGACTATTTGTAATTGTTCAAGTTCATCATCCGTTGGTCGATGGGATTCTGCCCAGTAAATACCAATAGCGGCAAGGGGGTTGTCAGAGCGAACTGGCACCATAATCAGACTACGAACAAAGGTTCCTGCGTATAATTTCTGCGTAATACGTTCATCGTTGCGAATATCTTCAATCACCACCATTTGTTTGTGACCCATACTCAAGCCACTAATACATTGATTGGCAGGAAAGCGTGACCCTTTCCACAGTGGCGCAATGGCCTGTTCATCGGCATAGTAACAATAGTCGCCATCCTTGAGGATAAAGCTGACTCCATCAGCATTGACAAGCTTGCGTACAGAATCAACCACTATGTACTGAATAACATCAAGGGTTCTGGCTAGAGAGAGTTTGTGGATAAGGGGAAGAATTGAGTTCATTGATACCATGACATCTGTCGCACTAATATTATTTAATGCGTGCTGATAAGGGTTTCCACCGTAGGCCGTTGGTGAATGATTGTCAATGTGTCATGTCAATTGTTACTTGTGTGAGCTAGGTATAGTCTCAATATTATGGGTAAATAATATTGTCGCAGATAAGCCGCCGAGAGAGGAGGGTGCAAGTAGCAGTTGACTATTGTTAACTTCGGCCACACGTTTTACTAAAGCCAGTCCCAGCCCCGCTCCGCGTTTTTGTCCATCAATACTTTTTTGGAACGGTTGCTGAACACGATTATAATCACCAGTGGGGATCCCTGGGCCGGAATCTTCTACTTGTAATTTAAGCTTTGTATTATTGTCTATCAACTGCAAGCTAATCTGGACGACACCCTTAGAAGGGGTATAGCGCAAGGCATTATCGAGCAGGTTTTTTAATACGATTTCAATGTGCTCTTCATTGCTTAGGATAAACAGTGCTTGGGTTTCATCAAAAACTCGAGTTAAGGTAATCATACGGGATTGCGCTAGCGTTTGGTAATCATCTACCCAGCGCTGGCATAGCTCGGTGATATTCAGTGATGTAAGACTAGCCTGTCGATAATATAGATTGAGGCGGGAAAGCGTCAGTAGTTGTTCAACTAAGTGCGTACTTTTATCGACGGCTTTTAGAATGTTATTGAGCGCTTTATCTCGCTGCTTGGGATCAGCGGTTCTTTGGGCAATTTGTGTTTGTAGGCGTATCCCTGTCAGCGGTGTGCGTAACTCATGGGAGGCTTCAGAACTGAAGGTATATTCTTGGCTAACACGACCTTTTTCCAGTGTATAAAAATGATTGAGCGCTGCTAGCAAGGGCTGTATTTCGTCAGGTTGGCCGTGTATTGGCAAAGGTTCTACATTATTGGGTTCGCGGTTTTTTATTGTGTGTGCCAGCGCCTCTATATTGTTTATTTTTTTAATCGGTATAGAAAGGTGATTTTGCCACAATTTATAGACGCTGAGCGCAATAATGACGGTGACAAAGAGATCAATTTGCCACCAGGCATGTTCTAGAATAAGAATAAGAATAATACCAATAATCACCCAGCATAAGCCCAGTGTAAGGGTGGTTATCAATAGCGTTGTTTTTTTCAATCACTCAACCTCAGGCACTTAAGGCCGCGCCCATTTTGTACCCCACATGCCGCAGGGTTTCTATGCTGTCTTTGCCCAGTTTTTTGCGTATCCCATGGATATGGACTTCAATGGTATTACTTTCAATTTCCATATCCCAGCCATAAAGGCTATCTTCAATATGGGCTTTAGATAATACTCGCTCAGGCCTTTCCATCAATGTTTGTAAAATAGCAAACTCCTTTGGCCCCAGCGTCACTGGATTACCATTTTGGGTCACAATGTGAGTGGCTGGGTTGAGTGAGAGTGAGCCGACGCTGAGTACAGGCGAAGTGCGACCACTAGCTCTGCGTCGCAGGGCTCTTATGCGTGCGCGTAATTCATCAAGATCAAACGGCTTGCTCAGATAATCATCTGCGCCACCATCCAGTCCTTTCAGCTTATGATCAATGTCGTTATAAGCTGTCAAAATCAGCACTGGGGTATCATCTTTCTTCTGGCGCAGGTGTTTTAATACCTCTAGTCCAGAGCCATCAGGCAGGCCAATATCGAGAATCACTAATTCATAAGCGGTCGTTGTCAGTGCGGTAAGGGCCGATTCTTTGTCTTCTACCCAGTCCACCGCATAGTTATCGAGACCTAGTCCTTGGACTAAACCATCACCAATAATTTTATCGTCTTCAACAACTAGGATACGCATGGTTATTTTTTCCGGGGCATAGTGTCATAGTAAAAAGTACTAATCAGCATTAAGAAACTCATCCTAGTATAGCAAACTTAAATGGCGCTTAAATAATGCTATTCAATACTGAAATAATGAATCTGTTTTGTGATAGAAGCATTAAGGGTGATTTAATCTTCTTTCATTATAGTGCTTATTCTTTTTTAGTTCGATACTGTTTTTAGTACGATATTTTTTAGTTAATACTATCTATTTTGGAATTCACCGCTTATGCACCTTGATCCTATGTTGCCAGTTGTTGTTGCCATTGCCTTAATTGTTATATTAGCGGCACTGTTGCTGCGTCTTATTCGTCAACCTACGGTCTTAGCCTATTTATTAGCCGGTATTGTGATTGGACCAGAGGGGGTTGGCCTGATTAACGATAACGCGTTGATAGAACATATGGGAACCTTCGGGGTTATTCTCCTATTGTTTTTTGTCGGCATGGAGGTTCAGCCAAGCCAACTTAAAAAGCACTGGAAGATATCGGCAGCAGGGACAGCGCTACAGATTGTAGTCAGTGTGACCTGTCTCTTTATAGTGGGATATTACTTTCAATGGTCTCTAGGGAGAATTGTATTATTAGGATTTGTCATCAGTTTAAGCAGTACCGCTGTGGTATTGAAATTACTTCAAGAGGGTAATGAACTGGATACATCAATGGGCCAAAAAGTGTTAGGTATACTTTTGGCACAGGATTTGGCCATTGTCCCCATGATTATCATTCTGGGGCTATTAAGTGATGCGATTATTGATACTCATATTATTGGTTTACAACTAGTCGGAGGCATTGCCGCACTGATTTTTGTTAACTGGCTCATGCGAAAGCCCCTATTACACTTACCCTTCGCGCGTTTAATACAGCAAGATCATGAACTGCAAGTCTTTGCTGCCTTGATAATTTGTTTTGGCTTGAGCTTGTTAACCGGGTTAATGCAGCTATCGACTGCTCTCGGGGCTTTTATTGCTGGAATGCTGGTGGCTAAAACCAAGGAAACCCTCTGGGTTAAACAGAGTTTAGAGCCTTTTAGAGTGGTGTTTATTGCTTTATTTTTTATGTCAATTGGGATGTTGATTAATTTGAATTTTGTCATGCAGCAGTGGTGGCAGTTATTGATTTTACTGGTATTGGTATTAATCACTAATACCTTTATCAATGCGATCTCACTGAGGTTACTTAATGTTAATTGGCGAGACAGTTTATACTCGGGTGCGTTATTGGCGCAGCTTGGTGAGTTTAGTTTTGTGCTCGCTTCCATTGGCTTACAAGCTAATCTGATTACCCAGTATGCGCATCAAATGACCATTGCAGTGATTGTGTTAAGTTTATTTGTCAGCCCACTATGGATTGCTTTATTTAAAAGGATAACGCAAATAAAGCACTAGCTATGATAGTTGTTGCTTTGCTGTTTGAGTCTTTTAATATCGTCTAGCAGTTCAAGTGCTAATGCGGCACCTGCAATAATTAACGCCTAGATCACGGCGTAATCACAAGGCAGTTTGAATGCGCTATGTCATTGTAGGTGTAAATACCCAGTCATCACTTTGTTCATCTAAAGGCGCCACAATCAAACTATCTATCATGCGATGGACTGTTTTCAGTTGAAGATTATAGTGTTGACAAAGTCATGAAGAATTCATTTTTGTCATGATAGACCCTTTAGTTTGATGTAATATAAGGATAAAGTAATTTATCTAATTGTTGTTTGTCTGCTTCACTATATTTGGCAATGGTCAATATTTTTCCATCAAATATGAAATCGAGAGTGACATTCTTTTTGGTAATAGAATTTGACTCCATCGAAAAAGTTAAACGCAGATCAGATAACTTACCTTTATCGATAAATTTTTTATTGGCAGATACAGGTGCTATTGTAAAATTGGCTTCTTTATCAACAAACCAGTTTTGCAATACTGTACGAATAGCCTCTTGTTGGTCAAATTGGAATAGTGAATACTGACCAAAAACTTCTCCTTGGGTGCTATCAACTTCATTACACACCAACACATCAGATAAGGCCTTAGCAGAAAACTTAAGACATTCGTTTAATCTAAACTTGGGCTGATATGACTTATATTGCCAGTTATCACCTATTTGACGTAATAATACCAAGCCACCAAAACTATTGTTATGCGGTTCGCAACCATCGGTATCGACAAGCATTTCATTTTTTTTTGCTGAACTAAAGTGACCATTAATCATGGCTTTTAACAATAAAGGTTCTTCAAAGTTTTGATTTGACGTAAATCTTGGGCAGCGACGACAGGCGAAGTCACCGTCAATCATAATGGTGCGAGTGCGACCACAGATGATATGTGCAATTGATACAGTAACCGGTTTCTCAATCCCTGTTAGTGGCAGTTGAGCAAATACATCACTAGTAATACAGAAAAACAGTAAACACAAATATTTATAGGGTAGAGAGTGGGTTGGGAATATCATTAAGCTAACTCCAGCAGTCAGGTTTATTAATTTTTAGCAGTTTCTTTGGCTATAATATGGGTCATTATGTTTTCTGATCCTACGCCACAGCTGACAATAATCTTCATCGCTTTTTCAGCGGAAATATCTAAAAATTTTAGATGGTCTATGTTGGTTTGTATAACATAGCCATTCATTGGGCTTGGGCTGGTAGGAATAAAAACCGCGTATTGATCCTCACCGTACTCTTCGGTGATATAGCCAATAAAATAATTATCGTTTTTGTCCAGTGAAAAAAGTACGGGTTTTGAAAATGATCGCTGTGTTCCAGACTGTAATTGTACTGATAGCTCTTTTAGCATTTTATAACCTGGAATCCGACCCAATAATCCTTGTTCCGCTTTATCTTGTAGCCATTTTCCCGCATTAGTTTTAATGAATAAACCAATAAAAAAGCAAGCACTAATAATAAGGGCAAAACTTAAAAACTCTGCGATTAATCGGTCTGTATGCGTGGCTGTTAAAATAAGGCGGGTTAATGGCTCAATAATATTGGTGATCCACCTAATGAGCCATAACAATATATTCAATACAATAGTTATTGGCAGTATTGCGAGAAACCCGCCTAGCAATACGGTGGTAAAGAATTTTTTGATCTTACTCATGGCGCATGGATCCATCTATGTAATTAAAAACTGTTATATCAAGGGATAGGAGCCATTAATGCCAGCCAAGCCTGTGGCTCAATTAAAATAATCCTGTTAATAATAAATAATCGTTAGTCCGAGTTTTCAAAAAACTGTAATTTAACCTCGGTACTGGGTAAGCGCTTTAAGTGCAAGCGTATCCCGTAAGCATCTTTCTCATCATTGAATAGCTGTTCTGCAGCCTGTTGTTGTTCAATGGGATCGCCTGTTTTTTTATCAATAACGGTGACACCTTTATAGTTGTCTAAATAATTGTCTAAATAGTTATCTACGTTATTTTGGGGGATAATTATATCGACACTTATATTCTCTTCTCCTTGCTGAATGTTAGTGACTTCTGCGCCAAAAACATCGCCTTTATCGCCTTCTACCATATGAAGCCAATCTGTTTCGAGTGGGTCAATTGCCATTGTGGGTAAAGGTAATATCAATAAAAATAAAAAAATACTGTAAAAAATAGCGTGTGTTCATGGTTAACCCCCGTGGTTTTACATTACTGTTGAAAAAGCAATATTTCTGCTTAAAAATAGGTACAATGTTAGTACTGTAAAATTCATAGCTTAAATTAAAGTTACTCTATTAATAATTGTTATCAGGCTAGCTATCGATAAGTTTTTTAGACATACTCATAACCATAATAGGATTGTTGGATTCTATCTTTAAGTTATTCATATTGAAAAAAATATTTATCAGATGCTATAGCGGAACAAGCTAATGCAGGATAATCGGTATAACCTTTAGCGTCAGCGGTATAAAAGGTATTCATATCAGGAGTATTGATTGCTGCGCCTATTTCCCAGCGTTTGGGTAAATCAGGATTAGCAATGAACGGACGTCCGACAGCAATAAAATCGCATTTTTGATTTTCTAAATCACTGTTAGCACGGGCGTTGTCATAACCACCGGACAAAATCAGTATGCCTTTAAAGACCTGACGGATAGCGTCTTTTATACTTGCGGGAATCGGCGGCATCCCCATGGCGCTATGATCGACAAGGTGAATATACAATAAGCCACGTAAATTAAGCTGTTCTGCTAGGTAGAGATAGTCCGCTTGCATATCATCATATAGTGGCATGTCATTGAAGGTACCAAAAGGGGATAGTCGTATACCTACCTTGTTTTTTCCAATGGCCTTGCTCACTGCGTCGACCACTTCCAACACAAAACGCGCCCGATTTTCGATGGCTCCACCATAATGATCGGTACGCTGATTGGTATTAGGACGAACAAATTGTTCCAATAAATACCCATTGGCACTATGCAACTCGATGCCATCAAAACCGGCGTTAATTGCATTCTTTGCTGCTCGTACAAATTCAGCAATGGTGTTTTTAATATCTGCTGCGGTCATCGCTTCAGGCACAGGAAACGGTTGCATGCCCTGTGTATCCGTATACATTTCACCTACTGCACTAATAGCTGAGGGGGCCTGTGCGCGTGCATCTTTAGGCATATTTAACGGATGCGCAATGCGCCCACAATGCATCAATTGTAAAAATATTCTGGCACCTTTAGCGTGTACAGAGTTAGTGATGCGTTTCCAGCCGTCGATCTGTACTTTGGAAAATATACCCGGTATACGGGGGTAACCTAGGCCATTGGGCGAAGGGGATGTGCCTTCGGTAATAATCAATCCCGCCGTCGCACGCTGGGAATAATATTTTTCCATTAATGCATTGGGATTGTTATTAATAGCCCGATTGCGGGTCATCGGTGCCATTACTAGACGGTTTTGTAGTTTTAGTGGTCCTAAATCTATTTTCGAAGAGAGTAATGACATGTTGAATCCTCTGATTGGGTAAGCGGTGATTTTTTGCTAACATTTTTTGTGTTAAATAATGCCAACGGTTACTAATCTAATGGTCAGTAGTTGAGGTATCTATATTGCCGTCAAGGTCATCAAAAAATTCAACGAGGGCATACTGAAGAGACTGATTATAATCATTAGCGTCAATATATCTTTTAATATATCTACCATTAAATCCTATAATATCAGTATCAGTATCAGTTAGAATACTTAAATCAACCTTAAGGCTACTGTCTTGATTAAAGTTTTTTATCTACTATGTAGAAAATAGCTTATGGTTAGAGATCTTTATTCGATCACCATTTATAGGCTGAAAACACTGACTACAATAAATTATATCCTTAGTAAAAACTAACTATTCAAGGTTAAGCAGGGTTTAAGTTAAGGCTGACAAAATGCACCTGGTTACTAAAAACCATCATTATTTAAACAGTGGCGAACAGAGGTTGATGATGTTAGTTGTATGTAAAATTTCATGTGTTGACAATATATTTTTAAAATATTAACAATACGAGATTATATTTATGTGTCTAACTTACACAAAGTGCCAAGAGCCACTAGTAACGTTAAAAATTAATTAAGAGGGAAATAATTAACACCATGAAAAATAATATTTTTTTATTAACAACTGTAACGGCAATCAGTTTATTTGCTGCAATTCCCACTGTAGAGAAATCCAAGTTTAGCTCTGTCTATGTTAACCTTATAGTTGCATAAAAAATGTATGGGAAGCCGACTTCAGCCTAAAAAAATAGGGCGTTTGTAAGTTTTTTGGCTCCATCGGTAATTAACCTCTGGTTAAGTTCAAGATTCGAACATTTTTTCAAAAAATATTAAATTTTCTATCTATAATTAAAGAAGTGGCTTGCTATTTTTATAGAAAGAATTCACCACAAGAACAAAAAAAATAGCAAGCCACCACTATGAAGTCTAGCAAATATAGTATCAATCGTAAAACACACGCTGTCCAAAATCTGCGCTTTGAAGATCAAAAGCTCACCTCTTTTTCGGGGTTAACTGTTTTTCAAACACTCTTTGATCATTTGTCTCTTAAAAATTCGTTACACGCTTGTTTCAAACATCAGGTCGTAAGCCCAATATTTGGTGAGGCAACGATCGTACTCTTACTTGTTGTCCATTTATTATTGGGCTATTGAGAGCTGCGTCATCTGCGGTTTTATCAGGATGATCCAATGGTAAAACGAGTCCTTGGCTTAACGAAACTGCCGGATGTCGCGACCATTAGCCGCAGCCTGTCAAGCATGGACGGTGAGAGCACCAGCAACTTGCAGCGCTTTTGGGCAACATGGTATTCAATCGACTAAAAAAATTGTCTTTAGCTTGAGTGACTCTAGATTTTGATGGCTCAGTTTTAGGAACGGGACGTTATGCTGAAGGAACAGCCGTGGGTTTCAATAAATTAAAGAAAGGGCCGGGAAGTTCTTACCACTTGTATTGTACCGTTGCTCAAACTGGACAGGTCTTAAATGTTTTGCATCGCTCAGGAAATGTTCACGATTATAATGGTGCACAAGATTTTATCGTAAGCTGTATAGAACAAGTAAGTTTAGCGCTACCGGGAGTGATTGTTGAAGTGCGCATGGACAGTGCATTTTTTAGCGACGCCCTAATAAATACATTAGAAGACAACGCAGTGGAATATACGATTAGCGTTCCATTTGAGCGCATGTTGGTTTTGAAAGGCTGTGTCGAAAAACGCCGCAAGTGGCATTGTCTTGATGAAAAATGTGATTTTTTCGAAATGCGATGGAAGCCTAAGTCATGGAAAATAAAACGTCGGTTTATTGTTGTACGTCCAGCGACAAAAATACAACAAAAACAACCGATTCAACTTGATCTGTTCATCCCCTATGACTATCAGTGGGCGTTCAAAATTGTATTAACGAACAAGCAGCTCACTCCAGGAAAAGCGATTGCGTAACACAACGGTCGAGGTAGTCAGGAAAGTATTTTTGCCGAATTAAAGTCGTGTAACCAGATGGACTATATGACTACAAGAACCTGGGAGCGAAACAAGGTTTATATGCTGTTCTCAATACTTGCGCACAACGTATCAAGGGAACTCCAAATGATAAGCGCACTACCGGAGCGATCAACAGAAGAAAAACGTCCCGCTTTGTGGAAGTTTAAGAAATTAGGCACTCTGCGAAAGGAAATAATACAACGAGCTGGCCGAATTATCCGGCCGCAAGGTAAATTAGTCTTATCTATGGCAACAAATGAAGCTGTAAAAGGTGAGATGTTGCATTATTTAGAAAAAATCCGTAGAGCGTCCTAGCCATAGCTCGTCTTTTTTATACAACGTTAGGGTTGATATCGTCATACAGGGCTTTACCATTTTTTGCTCCTCGGTAACTGCTCCTTCGTTACTCTACTAAGTTGCATCCATACAACGATGCAAAACTGGCATGCATACCTTCCATAGTAATAACCCGGTATCCCGTCAGAGCCTGAAACCACTAGATTTCGGATAAGAAAAAAAACGCTTTCCGAAATGATGAAGTCTTGTTTTTGTTTTCATGTCTCTTGCTCACCATACTCGCCATACCGGACTCGATCCGGTACTGCTTGTCCACCATAAATATGGTTTATTACCAAGCTAGTATAAAGTTAACGGGGCAGCAGTGCGATGAAATACAAAAACCTTAAGGCTAGCTTAAGTTATTAGCGTTAAGTTACTATTATTACGTTCTTAGTATTTTTAAAAATATTAATTATGTGAGCCAAGTTGCACTTAATTAATATTTAAAATGATACATTAAGTGCAAATTTAAATTTATAATCAACTAATAGGCCATTATGTATGAAAACATTATCGACATTAATTTTGACTGCTTGTTTATTCAGCTCATTTGTTAGTGCTGAACCCATAAGCGAAGATGAGGTTATTCAAAAAGCAATAAGCTATTACCCTGGAGAAGTTTTAGATATTTATCAAGAAACTAAGGAGGGTGTGGAAGTTTGGCGGGTAACTATTGAAAATGTGAAGGGTGAGGTTCGGGATTTTTATTACTCTATAGAAACTGGAGAGCTAGTTGATAGTGAAATAAAAGTTACTGGTTAAGTTGTAAAAAAATCTATTGTTAATTAAAAAACTTTGGTGGGCTGATATTTTCCCTGCCAAAGTTTTAGCGATTTAGCTGTTCTCAAGAGATATATAAAGGATGTGGATTAAACTGTATTACAAGACAAATGTCTCACCGTGTCCGTTACCCCAGATCCTTGGATCTTGAGGCGAGTTCATTGTCCTTGAATCACCCCTTTGGAGATTTTTACATTCAGGGCATGTAGTTTTGTTAATGCATGACCCTTTTCATTTACGTAAGGTTTCTGCAGTGTGAGGCTACGATTTGTGCCATTAATTGAATCCTCCAGATTTATCATTATTTTTGCATGATGGTATTTTCGTGCCAACTTTCGATACGCGGGTTTGATTTCTTCTTGCTTTGCGTCACGTTCAACACCAAGAATTTTATAATAATATTTATATCCTATCCGTTATTTCTCTGCCTTTTTCTCGATGATAACGAGCGATCATTTAATAAAACAAACAACACTGTTGTCACAGAGGGGTGAAAGTATCATTTCTTTCTTAAATTACGCTTAAAGTTCAACGATGAAATATAAAAACATTAAGGCTAGCTTAAGTTATTGGAGTTAAGCTACTGGTATTAAGTTATTAGGTTTAAGTTAATTTGACAATAACAACGAAAATAAGACCATAATTTTTACTGGAAAATAATTCATTAAGGGCCGATTATCTATGGATAACAATACATTAAGTTCTCTACATGTAGGTGGTAAAAAGTACTCTATTTTTCAGCTCAATAGATCGCCTTTATTGAAAAACAGTAAAACCTTACCTTTTTGTTTGAAAATTTTACTCGAAAATCTTTTGCGGCATGAAAAAGCTGGGCATGTTTCATCAGCAATGATTCAAGCCTTGTGTCAATGGTCGCCAGGGGAGGTTAGCGCAAAGGACATAGCTTTTACGCCTGCACGTGTTGTGTTGCAGGATTTCACTGGTGTGCCTGCCATTGTTGATTTAGCTGCAATGCGTGATGCCATGGTACAGCTAGGCGGTAATCCTGATCTGATCAACCCATTAGTCCCTGTGGATTTGGTGGTGGATCATTCTGTGATGGTGGATTACTACGGCACAAACGATGCTATTGAAAAGAATATTGGGCGGGAGTTTTCCCGTAATCGGGAACGTTATGCTTTTTTACGCTGGGGGCAACAGGCATTCCGTCATTTTCGTGTGGTACCGCCCGGTACCGGTATTGTTCATCAGGTTAACCTTGAATACTTGGCGCAAGTGGTTACTACAGCGACGGTTGATGGGAAAGTAATGGCCTATCCCGATACCTTAGTAGGTACCGATAGTCACACGACAATGATTAATGGTTTGGGTGTGTTGGGTTGGGGGGTTGGCGGTATTGAAGCAGAAGCCGCTATGCTAGGGCAGCCGATGACAATGTTAATACCTAAAGTAGTGGGGGTTGAATTAACGGGTCGTCTTTCTGAGGGTACTACGGCCACAGACTTAGTGCTCACCATCACAGAGTTATTACGGCAGCATGGCGTTGTGGGTAAATTTGTGGAATTTTGGGGTGAGGGTCTACACGGTCTCCATTTGGCTGACAGAGCGACTATTGCCAATATGGCACCGGAGTATGGCGCGACTATCGGTATTTTCCCCATTGATCACGAAACACTGAATTACCTGAGGCTCACGGGACGCAGTGAAGAGCAAATAACGCTAGTAGAGGCTTACGCAAAGGTTCAGGGCTTATGGCGGGATGATCTTAACCCCGCAGTTTATGATGAATATTTACGTGTTAGCTTAGCAGAGATCGAACCTAGTGTAGCGGGGCCTAAACGCCCCCAAGACCGTGTGCCATTAGCATTAGTTAAACAAAGCTTTCAAACAATGATGGGGGATGAAAGCCTTAAAGCTAATATTCCTGTTATCAATCACGATTCAAATTCTCTTCAAGAAGACACGCCAGTTTTTTCACCTTCATCACCATTGGATAAACATACCTTGGTCCACGGTGATATTGTGATTGCCGCCATCACTTCCTGTACCAATACCTCCAACCCTGCCGTTATGCTGGCAGCGGGTCTGGTGGCGAAAAAAGCCTGCCAACTCGGATTATTATCAAAGCCTTGGGTCAAAACCTCTCTTGCGCCCGGCTCACAAGTTGTGCCTGCTTATTTAAAACAAGCGGGTTTAACCGAATACCTGAATACCTTGGGGTTTAATCTGGTGGGGTTTGGCTGTACCACGTGTATTGGTAACTCGGGTCCTTTACACGCCGATATCCAACAGGCTATTCATCAAGACGATTTAACGGTTGCCTCAGTGTTATCGGGTAATCGTAACTTTGAAGGGCGTATTCACCCTGAAGTTAAAGCCAATTATCTTGCATCGCCGCCTTTGGTCGTTGCTTACGCTCTTGCGGGAACCGTCAATATCGATTTGACTCAAGATGCACTCGGCCATGATCCACAAGGTAATCCTGTATTGTTAAAAGATATTTGGCCATCACAAGAAGAGGTCAATAGTCTCATCGATCAAGTTATTAAAGCAGATTTATTTACACGCTATTATGCCGATGTATTTAAAGGATCGACACACTGGCAGCAATTAAGCGTTGCCAACGACAAAAATTACACTTGGCCAGCGTCAAGCTATATTAAAAAACCGACTTTTTTTAATGGCATGGCCACATTACCAAGTGAACAAAAACGTATTATCAAGGCCCGGTGTCTGGTTAAAGTAGGCAACTCGATTACCACCGACCATATATCGCCGGCAGGTAGTATTCATCCACAGAGTCCGGCAGGAATCTATTTGCAACAACAGGGCGTTACGGTTAATAATTTTAATAGTCTAGGTTCTCGGCGTGGTAATCATGAAGTGATGATGCGCGGTACGTTTGCGAACCCGCGTTTGGAAAATTCACTGGCCTTAACAAAAGAGCCGAATAAAGTGGGCGGCTATACTTGTTATTTTCCTGACAATAGCGTGATGCCTATTTACGATGCGGCCATTCAGTATGCCAAGGCTAAAACTGCTCTGATCATTTTGGCAGGGAAGGAATACGGAACCGGTTCTAGTCGTGATTGGGCCGCAAAAGGCACTCAATTATTGGGCGTAAAAGCCGTGATCGCAGAAAGTTTTGAGCGTATTCATCGTTCGAACCTGGTGGGTTTCGGTGTATTGCCCCTTGTATTTATGGCGGGAGAAAATGCCGATTCTTTGGGGTTAACCGGCGAAGAGGTGTTTGATTTTGAAAAAGCCATTACTCGTCATGATAAAACCATAAAGGTAACTGCAACGATTAAAGGGCGACCTCAAAAAATAATTAATGCAACGAATAGGATTGATACAGAAAGTGAGTGGGATTATTATCTTAACGGTAGTATTTTACATACAGTTTTGAGGAAGTTGGCTAATGGAAAACAATAATTCATTTCCACCTATGAATGATTTTAATTTTTTTTTTACAAAAAAGGAAGGAGTTAACATGTTAGAGAGAGAAATCGATATTGGTATTAACAAGACACATCGTATTGCCGTTGCCAACGGCCTTAAGGCCTTATTGGCCGATACTTATACGCTTTATTTACAAACACATTATTTTCATTGGAACGTCACCGGGCCATTTTTTAGGGATCTACATTTATTATTTGAAGAGCAATATACCGAGATGGCATTAGCCGTTGACGAAATAGCAGAACGTATACGAACATTGGGTGTGTATGCCCCAGGGACTTATAAAGCCTTCACGGCATTAAGTAGTATAGCTGAAGTTGAAGACGTACCGAAGGCCAATGACATGGTCGTTGTACTGATAAAAAACCATGAAAAGATGGTTAAAACCTGTCGTAAAGTATTTAAAATTGCAGAAAAGGCTGCTGACGAATCATCCATTACACTGATTTCAGATAGAATGCGTGTACATGAAAGAGTGGTGTGGATGCTTAGATCACGTCAATAATTCTGGATGTTTTTTAGCGATTGTTGTGATAAATAGTGTGCTATATCACCAAGCAAATAATTGATTATAAGAGTATATATTCGTGTAAAATTCACGTAAACAACTATAACTTCGCTGAAGTTATAGTTTCGATGAGCGTTACTGTGGAGTCGACGCAACGTTTAACCGCATAGCGTAAATCTAGGGGGCTTGCCCCCGAGCTGGATAGCTAATATAAAAGCACTTACGCCGGCTAAAACAGAATTTGAAAGTAAAGCCATAAGTACATTAATGCCAACATTACCCCACAAAATTGTCGTTAATAAAAAATTGGCGTCTTGGCGTCTTGGCGCATGGCTAATACTTTCCGAGCTGCAGGGCTGTGTTCACCGGCAACCTCGAGTTCTAAACGGTTGACACTAAAAAAAGCCAAATTAAGCCCTGAAAACATGGCTGATTGAGTATACAAAAACCTATAGCTATCCAAGTGATCCTCATAAAAATATTACTTTAAGGTTGTCATGGGATTTTCAAACAGCAACCCTAATAAGTGAGATGTTGACGTAAAGACCATTTATTATAATGTAAGCTGAATAATGCCCCCACCTTAAGCGGAAAAATCATACAAGCAGAAAACTTTCTAAAAAACTAGCTGTGAAATTAACGTACTAATCGAGAGTTATTATATTGTTTATAGTGAACACTTTCCTGTAACCATCAGCGCATTCACTAACATACTACCGGGTCACTTGAAAAGAAGACACTCCATTTCAGTTGCGCTGTGAATATGTCCCTATTCACTCAGCTTCGGCATCCATGCCTCAGATGGCCTGAAACGGAGTGTATTCTTTTTAAGCACCCTGCTAGTAAGTTCATCAATTTATTCAATCACATGAAAAAATCATTTATCAAAAATAAGCCATGTACCAATTTATGTATAGATCTTACAAAAAGGAACTTAAATTAACATTAAGGCTTTATTTTTATCATTTAAGCTGAATTTAAGTTTCCACCTTTATGATACCTTTATCGTAATAGAGTATAAAAACTCGTCTTTACATGATTTAGGAGCATCACAGGCGGAGAATCACCGAAAGGAGAGAAACTTTAGTCATCAAGCATCACATAGATAATGATTAACAATCATTAGAAACTACGACATCTTATCTCAGGCAGCGCCATGAAACGAGTCTTTCTTTTTTTAGCCACCAATTTTGCCATTGTACTTGTGCTATCACTTAGCATGCGCGTGCTTGGGGTGGAGCCATATCTACAAGCTAATGGCCTTAACTTAAATGCCTTGCTAATTTTTGCGGCTGTGATCGGTTTTGGTGGTTCGTTAATTTCTCTTGCGCTCTCTAAATGGATGGCCAAGATGTCAGTGGGCGCGCAAGTGATATCAAAGCCTAAGAATAATCAAGAGCAATGGCTCGTCGCCACTATCGTGCAGCAGGCCCGATCGGCCGGTATTGGTACACCAGAAGTCGCCATCTGGGAATCGCCAGAAATTAACGCATTTGCAACGGGGATGAATAAAAACAACGCGCTAGTTGCTGTATCAACAGGCTTGCTTACCTCTATGACGCGAGAAGAAGCGGAGGCCGTACTGGCCCATGAAATTTCGCATATTGCCAATGGTGATATGGTGACCTTGGCGCTGATTCAAGGCGTGGTAAACACCTTTGTTTTATTTTTGTCTCGCGTCATTGGCCAAACGGTAGATAGGGTCGTGTTTCGGAATGAAAATGGCCATGGGCCAGCGTTTTGGGTGACGGTCATTGTTGCAGAAATTGTACTGGGGATATTGGCATCCATCATCGTTATGTGGTTTTCTCGACAAAGGGAATTTAGAGCCGATGCAGGCGGTGCGCGATTAACCTCGTCTAGTGCCATGATCAGTGCATTGGAGCGTCTACGTCGTGGACACGTGGCTTCGTTACCCGATAAGCTCGCCGCCTTTGGCATCAGCGGGCATCGGAAAAATGGATTGCGGCGATTATTTATGACCCATCCACCATTAGAAGAACGCATTGACGCTTTGCGCAATCACATAAGGTAGAGAGTTGGATAGCGGCATAGTAACACCGTGAGTACAGGCGCTCACCAACAAGCATTATTCCCGGCTAAAAATATTGAGTCCTATCTCATACAACAGCCTCTGGAATCTTTTACCTATAAAGATAAAGGTTCTCTAATATCACTGAGTCAAGATGACTCTATTGGTACATTAATGGGACGACTGATGGGACGACTGATGGGTAACATTACACGGCATGGCTTTATTGCAAAAATGCTTGACAGGGCACACTATCGAAGCCATCAGTTATCGATTGACGGTTTTTATAAAACAATAGTATTAATGCTAAGTGATTTTCTGGGACGTTCGACAGGGGATAAAACCAAGTTGCATTAAATCCAGATTATGCATTGGAATCACGAAAGCAGAAGTTGGCCACTTATCGTCATTAGAGAATATGGTATCGATGCAGCAGCGGAGAGTATTATCCAGCCATCTTAAGCTTTGTTTAAGGGTCGATATTTATAATGCAAAGCGCAGGATTAAGAATGGATGGATCTAGAGGGATTAATCAGGAATGAAAAAACATGTTTGAACAACACGTCAAGTCTTTATTCGATAAAGCGATTGCTTATATTTTTATTATTATTTTACTATTTATTATGGTAGGTATCGCTATTGGAGTCTTTCAATTGTTTGGTACTTTATGGTTGTTGTTTCAATCTGACGGTATTACAGGGAAATATATTGATATTATTTCAGATGTGTTAACGCTATATGTATTGGTAGAACTATCTCGTTCGCTGGTTGAGTACTTTGATACAAAAAGAATACGATTAACTTTTATTGTTGATGCGGCAATTGTATTTGTTATAAGAGAAGTGTTAATCGGGTTGTTTAAGCATGCGATAACACCGGATATGCTATACGCACTTTCCGCATTGATTTTTGTTTTGGGTGTATTGAGAGTGGCTTCAATTCTTCTCTTTCAACGAGAAACAAGTATGTTCCGTGGAGAATAGATACAATAAATTGAGCGCGCTTTTATATTAATAGATTGCGTGAAGCGGAGTACGGCTTCATGTCCCCTACTCGTTATAACACTGTTGTGCAATACAACTGGAAGCCACTTATGGTAGATCGCTTATCTCGCAAGCCCGTTAGTTTTAAGTTGTGTCAGGATACAGTCTTTCGATGCGCCATTTTAGCCCATGGTGGTGCAGGTTCGAACCCTGATGACTCTGACGGGCCCTTGTCAGCCGCACAAGCTGGGATGGCATTAATGACGAAGGGGCAATCAGCTCTAGATGCTGTCGTTTGTGCGGTCAGTATTTTAGAAGATGATCCGCGCTTTAATGCCGGAACAGGTTCCACGCGCCGGGTCGATAATCAGACTATACAAATGGATGCCTCATGCATGTCGAGTGATGGTCAGTTTGGCGCGGTCACTTGTGTCGAAGCGGTCAAAAATCCCATTACTATTGCTCAAGGCGTATTACTGTATTCTAATCATATACTCATCGCGGGAGATGGCGCACGGCTGTTTGCACAAGCGCACAATATCATCACGCAACCTTTGAAAAATAGTGTCGCAAGTAATGATCAATACAGTAGTGCTCCCTCTTGCGATACGGTGGGAGCTGTCGCTTTTGACGGAACGATGTTTGCAGCAGCGTTAAGTTCTGGCGGTTTGACAAATGCTGCCATCGGGCGTGTTGGTGATGTTCCTCTACCGGGCTGTGGACTTTATTGCGGGCCGTTGGGTTCAATTGCCTGTACCGGTGATGGTGAGTTTATCGCCTTAAAAATTCTGGCGAGAGAAGTTTATGGCTGGTTGGAGCAGGGTATGAACCCCCAAGACGCGTTGAAAAAGGCGCTGATGCTGTTCGATAATGCTATTGATATAGGGCTTATTATTTTAACAAAAAACGGGTTTGCCTCTGGCGCCCGCAATGGTATGGCTTGGTCACGGCAAACCAGCACAGAATGGTAGACAATAATATGGTATCGAATATTGTTTTCCATGGTCGTCTTATTGCAATTGGAGGCAATGAAGACAGAGTGCATGACCTGAAAGTATTAAAGCGAGTCGTTCAGGAAATTGGTAAAGCTGACTATAACGTTGTAGTAATTCCCACGGCTAGTGAAGAACCTGAACAACGAGGTAAAGATTACCAGCAGGTATTTACTACGCTTGGTGCTGCATCCGTTGAAATACTCAACATCAAAAAAAGAGCAGAGGCAAACAACAGGACTCTTGCTAAAAAACTCGAAAATACTGACTTGATTTTTCTTACTGGCGGAGACCAACTCCGCCTAACAACTATATTAGGAGGTACTTGGACGCTGGACGCAATTCACACCTGTCTGCGAGCTGGAACTCTTGTCGCTGGCACCAGTGCAGGTGCAGCAGTTTTTTCTGACACCATGATTTATGAAGGGAAAAGTGAAGAGGGCTTGCTCAAGGGTGGCGTATTGACAACTTCCGGCTTTGGTTTTGTTGAAAATATTATTTTTGATACTCACTTTCTTGACCGTGGTCGGATAGGGCGGTTAATACAAATTGTGACCACAAATCCAACCTGCATTGGGGTGGGTCTTGGTGAGGATTCAGGCGTTATTTTGAAAGGTGATGGCACCACCGAAGTGATTGGAACAGGACAGGTCATTATCATTGACGGCAGTGATATCGAACATTCCAACATCATGAACATAGAGCCGGGTGGCCCGATTGCCGTTGAGAATATCCGCATTCATTCTCTGGTGAACGGCTATGGCTACAATTTTAAAGAAAGGAAGTTTTTAACAGCCCCACTATCAACAAAATAGATTTTACGAAATAGTCATCAGAACACAAACCGAAACGACTGGAAAAGTTAAATGATCGATATTAAAGAGTTACGCGCCCTGCGTGGGCCCAATCGCTATACACGTCATTCTGCCATGTTCATGGTATTGGACATCAAAGACTATGAAGAGAGACCGTCAGATACTCTTGATGGATTTACAAATAGACTACTGACATTAATGCCCAGTCTTCAAGAGCACGGCTGCTCCATTGGCAAACCCGGTGGGTTTGTTGAGCGGCTTCAACGGGGTACTTGGGCGGGCCACATCATTGAACATATTGCCATCGAATTGCAATGCTTGGCTGGTATGGAAGTGGGTTACGGCAAAACGTTGAGTACGTCAAAAACAGGCGTTTATATCGTTGCTTTCCGCTATCGGGTTGAATCTGTCGGCTTAAAAGTTGCCGAGCAGGCCATCGCTTTATTCGAAGCAGTGGTTGAAGAAGAAGCCATTGATATTGATAAGATGATCGCCGAGCTTAAAGTCTTGCGAGAAAACGACATGCTGGGCCCCTCAACCTTGAGTATTGTCGAAGAAGCTAAATCCAGAGGTATCCCTTTTCGGCGTTTAAACAATGATAGTTATATTCAGCTAGGCTATGGCGCGCATCAGAAGCGAATTCAGGCCACCATGACTAGCCAAACATCCGCTATCGCAGTAGAGGCAGCCGATGAAAAAACACGAGCAAAACTGCTTTTGCAAAAATCCGGTATTCCTGTTCCCCACGGCTTTGTTGTTTCAACTGAAGAAGAAGCCATCGAAGCATTCAATGAAATTGATGGTTCGGTGGTCGTAAAACCGGATGTCGGTAACCATGGCAATGGATCGACCATTGATGTCGAGACAGTAGAGCAACTAAAAATCGCCTTTAAAATTGCCAAAGCTAGGCACCCAGATGTCATTGTTGAAGAGTACGTCCAAGGTTTTGATTTTCGTTTGTTGGTGATAAACGGGACGTTAGTGGCTGCAGCTAAACGTGAACCTGCTCATGTTGTAGGGGACGGAAAATCTTCAATAGCGGCTCTTATCAAAAAGACTAATCAGGATCCACGTCGTGGATTCGGTCATGAAAAAATGCTGACTCAAATTGATATTGACCCAATGACCGAAACACTTTTGGCTTTGCGGGGGCTGGATCTGAATACCTGTCCAGCGGCAAGCGAAAAAATTTATTTGAAAGCGACGGCTAATCTAAGCCAGGGTGGTACAGCTACCGATGTGACGGATGAAGTCAGTCCCGACATTCGCCTTATGGCAGAAAGGGCGGCACGGATTATCGGCCTTGATTGTGTGGGTGTGGATGCACTGGCAAGGGATATCTCTCTGCCGTTAGAGCAATCAGGTATCAAAGTAGTGGAAGTCAATGCCGCACCCGGCTTTCGTATGCATTTGGAGCCTACCCATGGTCAGCCTCGCTTAGTCGCCAAACCCTTAGTGGATATGCTTTTCCCTGAGGGTTACGTACAAGTACCGGTAGTTGCAGTTACTGGCACCAACGGTAAAACAACAACCTGTAAATTAATTACTCACAGCTTAAAGTATGCAGGTAAAAACGTTGGTTTAGCTTGTACCACCGGCGTTGAGATCGATGGAGTCTCCATCCTAACCGGTGACTATAGTGGACCTGATGGTGCAGATATTGTCGTTCGGGAATCCACCGTTGATCATATTGTATTAGAGGTTGCGCGAGGCGGTATCGTTAGGCGAGGTCTAGGTGTCGATCAATTGGATGTGGGCGTACTGCTTAATATCGGTGAAGATCATTTAGGAACCGATTGGGTCGAAACCCAGGAAGATTTGAGTCTGGTGAAGTCTACCGTTCTGGAAGTCGTCAAAGAGACAGGAACATCAGTATTAAACGCTGATGATGAGGTTACCATGAGCGTACTTGAGCGTGCGAGAGGAAAAGTCATTCTATTTTCTCTTGACCCAAACAATGCCCACCTCAAAAAGCATGTGGATAGTGGTGGCACGGTTATCACGGTAGAACGGCGAAATGTCATTATTCGAAATACGGTTCTAGATGTTACTGTTGCTGCGCTGGAAGAAATCCCCATCACGTTTTCCGGTATCGTTGATTTTAATATTGAGAATGCGTTAGCGGCAATTGCAGTATTGCATGGCTTAGAATTGTCTATTGAACAAATTCGAAATGGTGTAATGACATTTTATCCTTCAGTTAATCAAAATCCTGGGCGAATGAATTTATTTGATTTCCATGAATACAAAGTTCTGCTCGATTACGGCCATAACACCGAGTCAGCCCAAGCTATTGCTAAATTACTGCCGCGGCTATCACCTGGAAGGAAGGTGGGTTTATGCCATGGCACAGGTAGCCGTACCAATGAGCAAATTATTGCATACGGTAAAGCTTTAGCCTTGGTTTATGATCATATTTTATTGGCCGATTTTGACCCTCGCGAACGGGCTACGGGAGAAACAACGGGGCTGGTGCGTCAAGGGTTGATTGAAGCGGGATTCAACCAGACTAATATTGAAATAATTACAGAACCCAGTGAAGCAGTCGCTGCAATTTTTTCGAAAGCAGAAGCGGGTGATTTACTGGTGATTCAGCCCGATGAGTTGGAGCCTATTATGAGTCAAATTCAGGCGAGGTATTTACAAGTAGTGGCGCAGATGTAATATAATCGGGACTGGTTGTGTTGTTTCAAACGTAGGTCCTGTATTTGCATAAAAATCGTAGCTACCGTTCCCACCACGGACCTTGTCGATGACTATAGCGCTTTCTCCGTCCGCATTGCTCACTTATGGGGTTATGAAAATGTTATTGAAAAATTATAATATAATTACATTATATAAATTTTTTAAATGTATAAGTCTATTAATGTTGCTGACTTTAAGTACTTCAATTATGGCGAATTCTTCACAAACGGAACTCTCCATAGCGGGTTGGATAGAAAATGCTTTATTGGTTTCTCATGGCTTAAAGCTTCGCGCAAAGCTCGATACAGGTGCAAAAACATCCTCAATTAATGCAGTGAATATCAAAAATTTTGAAAAACAAGGAAAACTATGGATAAAATTTGATATAACAAACTTTGAAGGAAAAACAATAACAATTGAGCGTCCAGTCTTGAGAGAAATTGTTATTAAACGGCACTTTGCAGACAAACAAGTACGGCCAGTAATTGAATTGGCTATTTGTATTGGCACAAGAACTAAGCTAATCCAGGTTAATTTAATTGATCGTAGCGGGTTTAATTATCAATTATTAGTAGGAAGAAATTATTTAAGTGGCAATTTATTAGTCGATGCTTCTAGCAAATATAAAATGGAACTCTTGTGTCCTTGATAGTGGGTTAATCGATTGCTTATGCTTCACTATCATCAGTTTTATGAATTTGTATCCGTTTGAACCATGGCAAGTTGGCCATACACCAGTTTCTACATGGCCCTAATAAAATAATACAGAGAAGGGTGACTGTGTGTATTTCAGGGTAAGCTAATATCATTTCAGCCCAATCCGATCTTAGTAGTACGAAGAACGATACCGTTGCAGCGATAGTAGTCCAAATTAATCTAATAAGTGCTTTTCGCATTCCATATTTATCCGCTAGCGTATAAATTCTATCAATCAGCATTGTCAAAATAACAATAGGCAGTAGCACTACAGCACTATCGGTTGTTGAATCAATATAAGTTAGTGACGAGACAACTAATGTCATTGTCATTACCACTATAACAAAAATAACACTCACTCTTGACGTTCGTGAAAGCTCTAGACGAGGTAACATGGAGCGCCCGGTAATGCCTGCAACAATCACCAGTGCAAAAATAATGGCCGCGGTAAACTTATCTGCATAAACAGCAGCAAGTGCAAGTAAAGTTGGCGTAAAGATACCATAGGTGCGTACACCAATGAGTTGCCGTAGTGCTTCTGTCAATAACACCCCGATAGGTAACAACATAAGTAGTCCAAGTATATTACGTGTACTTGGGGCTAAACGTGTAAGGTCAAAAATCGAGAGCCAGCTGGCTTCTTTTGAGGTAAACATTCCGTGCGGAAACTTTGTAGGTACAATTTCCCAGACCTGGTTGGTTGTCTGGATATTTTCATCCGTAATAAGCACGCGCTCACTCCCTTTACGTAAAGGGATATATGAACTAGGTAGGCCATCTTTATAGCGATTAACAACATCTAATGATTTCCAGCCATCCTGAATATATAACTCAACCCAATGGATAGGCTGTTTATCCTGCGCAAGATGTAAATCGACTCCCGTAACGATCCGCGATGGCATGTGTGCGGCACGTAATAGACTGATTAGTGCTTTGTGCATACCGATGTCGTTAGCTTTTTTAAAATTTAGTGCTTCCTTAGCCTTATCAGTTGCTGTTTTATCAAGGCGTATATTATCGAGGATATATTGATATAATCGGGATGCTAAAACCTCTGATTTTGGCTCATCAAGCGACGCGTGTTCTACTATTTTCCTGACAAAAGGGGCATCAAGGGGGTATTCTTCCCTAACGTTGCATAAAAAAGACGAGCTATGGCTAGGCCGCTCTACGGATTTCTTCTAGATAATGCAACATCTCACCTTTTACAGCTTCATTTGTTGCCATAGATAAGACTAATTTACCTTGCGGCC
>JBLHLI010000003.1:0-26728 GCA_047618765.1 Enterobacterales bacterium
TCTACGCGGATATTGACCAATTGCGTCGTTTACAATTTCAAGCTCGAGGGTTTGATTTTAAATCGAGTCAATCGGCTAACAGTATTTTATCTGGAAATAATGTTTCAAAATTACGAGGAAGAGGTCTTAACTTCGAAGAGCTAAGACAATATCGTCCTGGTGATGATATTCGAAATATGGATTGGAAAGTTACCCAAAGAACCGGAAAGCCTCATATAAAAGTTTACACTGAAGAACGAGAAAGAAATATCTATATGGTGATTGACCAACGTTCCTCGATGTTCTTTGGTAGCACCAATAAAATGAAGTCTGTTGTAGCAGCTGAATTAGCCGCGCTAGCAGCTTGGCGCATAACGGAATATGGTGATCGTATTGGCGCGTTGGTGTTTAATGATGACGAACTAAAGGTCGTTCCTGCAAGAAGAGGAAGGCAGCATGTAGTAAGATTGCTTAGCGAGGTGGTTAAACAAAATCATCAATTGCAAAGTGGAAGTACTAACCGTCATCCATCAGATTCTCTTAATAGAATGCTGACCAAGTTAGAAAGTGTTTGCGGCCACGATGCGCTAGTGCTCTTAATTGGTGATGGTAACGGCTGGAACGAATTAAGCGCCGCTTTAATTAAAAAACTCAGTCAGCACAACGAAATTATAGCCTGCGATATATTTGATCCTTTGGAAAGAGATCTTCCTGAAATGACTCAAATGGTGGTCAGCGATGGAAAATATCAGATCCAGCTTTCGTCCAAAGATAGTCACACCAAAAAGAAATATCAGACAGAATTAGCCCGTCAAATGAACCTGTATGCCGACACTGCACGAAAATATCGAATTCCATTGATTAGTGTGAATACAATTGCCCCTGTTGAGCAGCAACTGCGTAAAGCTTTTGGTCAGGTGATCCAGAATAGTAAAGCGGACGAAGAGAAAGCACGATGATTCCATTTGAAGCTCCTTGGGGTAATTACCTGCTTAAAGAGTTCATAGAAACTCAGCAACCTGAATTGATTAGTTTCTATCCCCAAACAATCGGTTGGCTGTTAATTGGTTTGATTCTACTTATAGCGCTTTTTAACAAAATAATTTCAGCGATTAGACTCTATCAGTCGAACGCCTACCGCCGGGATGCATTGCAGTGGTTAAAGGAATTACCTGAGGATACCAATGTGCTACAACAGCCCGTATTTAGGAAGCTACCTACATTGTTACGAAAAGTGGCGCTAGCAGGCTTTGGTGCAAATACTGTGGTGCCACTCTCTTTAAAAGAGTGGGAAGTCTGGTTAGATCAGCAATGCGATAAAACGTCTTTTAGCGGAAGCTTTTCAAGCCACTTAGAACAGCTTTCTTATTCATCAGCACCAAAGCTAACGCCAAATCAAATAGCTTTGTTAAGGGAGCAAGTTTCATTGTGGATTAGTTTTCACCGGAGGCTTAATGATTGAGTTTGCCTACCCCTGGTGTTTTATACTTTTACCCTTACCATTTTTAGTTAGGTGGTTGGCGCCGATCTATAAGGAACAAAAACATTCCATCCAAGTTCCTTACTTTCAAACCTTAGTTGAGGTTACTGGAGAGACACCTAAAAGTGGTTCGGTTATTCTAAACCGAAAGATGATTCAAACTTTATTCCTAGTAATTTCCTGGGCATGTATTGTCGTTGCGATGGCTAAACCGGAAATAATTGGTGCGCCGATCATTCAACAGAAATCAGCCCGAGATTTGATGATTGCCGTTGACTTATCAGGCTCTATGTCGGCAGAGGACTTTACTACTGTTGATGAAAAAGTCATAAACCGGTTAGATGCGGTTAAGTTGGTATTATCCGATTTTGTTAAGGGACGAAAGCATGACCGGTTAGGTTTAATACTTTTTGGCGACGCTCCCTATTTACAAGCCCCTTTTACTGATGACCTTTCAACTTGGCTGGCTTTATTAAACGAAGCGGAAATTGGCATGGCGGGTCAAAGTACTGCCTTTGGAGATGCGATAGGGCTTTCTATCAGCGCTTTTGAAAATGCTGATACTAGCAACAGAGTACTAATAGTGTTAACCGATGGTAATGACACCCGTTCGAAGGTTCCACCAGTGGAGGCAGCAAAAGTGGCTGCTGCTTCGAAAATAAAAATATATACCATCGCCATTGGAAACCCTGAAACGATCGGTGAACAAAAATTGGAAATCGACGTCTTAAACGAAATTGCTGAGGTGACTGGCGGCAAAAGCTTTTTAGCAATAGATCGGAATCAACTGAACGATATAACTCTGCAAATTGACAAACTAGAACCTCAACTATTTGACACCTTATCTTTTCGGCCAAGAGTTAGCGCACATCACTATCCAATAATTGTGGTTATCATTTTGTATTTGATCGTTTTGTCCATGGTAAACATTCGTTTCAGATTTAAGGCAAAAAGAGCGGATAAGAGAGCGGATAAAAATCATGCTTGATCTCATCCAGTTTCAACATTTTCATTTCCTTAGGCCATACTGGTTATTGGTAACCATTCCAGTCATCTTTATCGTTTTGTCTTTCAGTCGCCGAGACGACAGCATGGCTTTTTGGAAAGATGTCATGTCTAAAGAGATTATTGCCAAACTGACAGTAAGTGGGACAGGGGAAAATTGGCTGACACCTAAAACCCTACTGATAGCCGTTGCCCTTGTTGCATCTCTGGTTCTTGCAGGTCCCACCTGGCGACAACAGAATTCACCGTTTACAGAGGACAAATCGGCTCTTATTATTGCGCTTGATGTGTCACAGACCATGAACCAGTCAGATGTAGCACCGTCTCGCCTGTTACGAGCAAAACAAAAAATCATCGAATTATTAGCATTACGAGGCGATGCCAATACAGCGTTAATCGCTTTTTCTGGTTCGGCCCACACAGTAATGCCGATCACTAATGATAGTGAGATGATCCGTCATTTTCTCGACTCTCTAGATAATCAGTTGATGCCAACATCAGGCAAGCGGCCTCAAGCTGTACTATCTATAGCTAGTAAACTTTTTGAGCCAACAGTTGTACCAGGTACATTGTTGTTGATGGGAGATGGAGGCAGCGCAGAAACGGTCAGCGAATTTGCTAATTTCTTTGAATCTCAATCTCACCAGTTAATCGTATGGGCATTTGGGAAATCGTCGAGAGTAGAACAAAAAGGTGATTTAGACGAATCCGTCTCTTCGATTATTCCGATGCAATTATCCCAACTCGAATCGTTAGTTGATAACAGTCATGGTCGCTTGGTAATGATGAGTCATGATAAACAAGATGTGCAAAAGGTATATCAATCTATTGAAAACAATTTAGTGATTGTTGAAAATTCTAGTCGCCCCTGGTTAGATTCCGGTTATCCATTAGTATACCTTATGGCTTTGCTATTTCTATTCTGGTTTCGGCGAGGTTGGACATTGCAATGGTAGTCTATTATCAAAAACATAAAAAGTTAATCCTTGGTTCATTAATTTTGATGATTGCATTATTTGCCTATCTAAAACCACAGACATTTGCAGACTTATGGCTAACCCACGATCAGCAAGGTCAACTGCTGTTTAAACTAGAACATTATCAACAGGCCGCGAACCATTTTGAAAGTACCCGATGGCAAGCATACAGTCTATACGGCGCTGAAGAATACGACCAAGCTGCAACCCTCTATGATCAGTTTGATAGTAGTCAGGCACAACTCTATAGAGCGAACGCCTTGGCTCATGCACGGCGTTACATTAAAGCTAGAAATATTTATCAGCAGATCATTGATAAAGATCCGACTAACCCTGCGGCTTTAAATAATTTGAAAATAGTTCAGTTAATCATTGATGATGTTAATCGTATGTCTGAGAGCCAGCAAGCTGAAGAGGGTGACTCGGTTAAGGAGTTGGGAGATGAAGCTCAAACTGGTGACGGGGTGGAAAAAAAGCAACTACGGAATCAAGTTTTAGAGCAATTAGACGCGGAACAAATACTACTCGATCCTACGTTGAACGAAATGTGGTTACGTCAGGTACAGAAAGACCCGGCTCTATTTCTAGCGAATAAATTTATGATACAAAATGAGAAAATAAAACAACTAAAAGAGCAAGCGAAAGAATAATGTTAGTAATGAGCACAAAAAATATACCGATAGTTATTTCTGCATGTAAATATGCATTGCATGCATTAGCTATCATCATTATAACGGTGCTGCCTTTCGAGCCAACTAAAGCCTCAACGATTGAGCAGCTTGTAAAAGAGAACAAAGTTGAGTTAAGTATTCGGCTACAAAATGAGTCTACCCCGATAGTGATGCAACAGCTTATCTTTGAAATTGAACTGGCGACTACATATTCATTCGCGCGATCAATTAAGTATAAATCGCCAAAGGTAAAAAATACTGCTAATTCTCCTAGGAAAAGTCCGGGGTATAGTAGTAGTAAAGTTGTGAATGGCGAAAACTGGTCTAGCCAAGTGCGAGAATTAGCTTTATTTTCTATAACAGAAGGCAAATATAGTATTCCACCAATTGAGGTTTCAGTGGCTATTCAGACACCGGAGCAAGGTGTCATCGAAGGAATTATAACAACTGCTCCGTACATCTTTGAAGTAAAACTTCCAACTGAACTGAGTAACATTAAAGAGTTTATTGTTTCTACTGATGTTCAATTAGAGATTGACGATAATCAATCTGATACCGAGACTTTCGCGGTCGGTGATGCCGTAACGATCAGGGTTGATATTTCGGCAACAGACGTACCGGGAATGTTATTACCAGCATCACTGGAACAAGATATTGAAGGCTTAAGTATATACCGTAAATCTCCAAGGTTATCGGACAAAACGAATCGTGGATTTCTGAAAGGGCGGCGCTCTGACAACGTAACATATATCTTTGAGCAAGCCGGGCAATATCAAATACCACAACAAATTATCTATTGGTGGAACCCTGAACTAGCAGAATTAAATGAGCTAATTATTCCTGCTAAACAATGGCTAGTTGAGGGGACAGTTATGTCGACAGGATCTGTTATTGAAGAGAATAATCAGTTCGTCCTTTCCAGCAAGGTACTTACGACTCTGCTAATGCTATTGATTGGCATCATTCTGCTCTCAATATTAGCCACTTATAGACAATGGTTGTTTAGCGTCTACTCAAAAATAACTAAAAGGCAACAGAGATTACTCCGCAAAGAATTTGTAACTGCAATTAATGCTCAGAATTATCTAGTGGCGTGTCAGAAGCTTTATCAATTAATCAATTATCATTCAGAACGAACGATTAGCTTAAAAGAATATTACCAAGCAGATCCTAAGAAAACACTGGCATTACAAAGTCTACTAGCGCTTGCCTATAATGATAAAAATGAACAGGTATTTAGCTTGAGTCAAACGAAACTCCTAATGAGCCCAGTCAAAGAAAAGGCAACAAATACGAATAGTTATGACAATAATATTTCGTTAGTACTTAAGACATAAAATAACAAAATCTACTGATTCTAAATAGATGGATAATTTGCTCAACTAGGCAGCTAAGATTAATGTTACATTGTCGTTGAGAGTTTATAATATTACTGTAACATTTCCGATTATTATTTATTAATAGAAAAAATCAATTCATTAAAGGGATTAAAATGAACTTACGAACACTAGCAATTATTTTACTTAGCTTATTAACAATTACAGTAAATGCAGCGAAAAATGGCAAAACTAGAGATGGAGCAATAGATTTCTCTTTTAAACTTAACTATATGGATTCGATGCTTCTTAAAGGTGAAAATGGCTCAAGTGTTGATATCAAAGATGATGTCGGCGTTGGTTTTGAATTAGGATACAACTACAGCGAACATCTGAATTTTAGTTATGAGCTTATGTACAACGAGCCTGGTTATACTGCAACCGTTGTTTCTGATGAAGCTATTCAAAGAGAATTCACTACTAGAAACTCACTCGATATCTATGATTCACAATTTAATGCCACCTACAATTTCTCTACTAATGAAATTACTCCGTTTATTTCTGGAGGTTTAGGTTGGAGTTTTATGGATAGTAATGTGCCTACCGGACAATATAATGAATACTGCGTATGGGACCCTTGGTATGGTTATGTTTGTGGTGCTGTTCAAGATACATACGATGACACTAACTTTTCATATAACGCTAAAGCAGGTTTTAGATGGGATATGAAAAATGGACTATTCGCAATTGCCAGCTACACCAGACGTTGGTACGATTTTGATCATGCGAGTACATTAAGTTCAGACTCTTTTCAGTTTATGATAGGTGTGAAATACTAACTCTTTTTAAATACACTTGCTGCTTAACCCTATCGAGATCGGTTTTGGGTAATTCCTGATATAGAGAAAATTGGAGAATAATAATGAAATTTTATTTATTAAGTTTATTTTGCTGTTTAATTATTTCTACCAACGTTATAGCTGCTGGAGACTGGGAATATGAAATTGAACCCTACATGATGGCCTCTTCAATCACAGGTGATGCAAGTGTCGGACGTGTTGCAGGTGTAGCGGTTGATGTTGGTTTTGACGATATTCTGGATAATCTTGACATGGCTGGCATGCTCCATTTTGAGGCGCATCATAAGAGTGGCTGGGGTCTGTCTCTAGATTATGGATTTATGGATCTTGGAGCAGACATTTCAACGTCTAATGGAGGTGTTGTCGATATTGGTGTTCATCAAGGGGTGTTTGAAGCACTGGCAATAAATCGTTATCAAATCAGCGGCGGTACCATGGATTATTCATTTGGTATTCGCTGGTGGGATAATGATCTGGATTTATTAATTGATCCGGCAATACTACCTGGAAGTATTAATGCAAGTGTAAAAGCAGACTGGGTCGACTTTGTTGTTGGCGCGCGATATAACTACAAACTAAATAGCCATTGGAACTTTGTTATTCAGGGAGATATTGGAGCAGGAGGTGCAGATTTTACCTCGAGTTTTGCAATAGGTGCCAATTATAAAATGAATGATAAATGGACACTTGATTTGCGTTATAAATCTACTTGGGTTGATTACAAAGATGGTTCTGTTGGAACACCAGATTATTTTGCCTATGACACAATTACCAAGGGTCCAATTGTTGGGTTTTCCTATAAATTCTAATAATATAAATTAACCGTGTTGCCATTAAGTCTAGCCATAGTAAGGCTCTCCCTTATTGGTTGACTGCTGAAGATGTAATTGTTAAGTTAGTTATCGGTTTTGCAGACACAAAATTTGCACGTAAAAGTATCGTAGCAACCAATGAAACAAGAGAGTAACCATAATATTCTTAGGGATAAAATATCAATGTTAAATATGAATAGCAATACCTTCTCACTCTTCATCAAAACTTGTCTTACTTTCCTTGTTATGATCTTTCAGGTGACATTATATGCCATTGATTGGCCTCAAGAGATTGAGCATGAAAAAGGCAAAATAATAATCTATCAACCACAACCTGAGAAGTTTGAGGGCAATGTGCTTTATAGCCGGAGTGCGATGGCGCTTGAATTAAAAGGTAAAAAGGAGCCTATCTTCGGAGTATTCTGGTTCAAAGCTCAAGTAGATACCAATCATGAAACTAACACTGCAACGGTTAGAGATATTGAGGTTCAAAAAGTAAGATGGCCTGAATCAAAAGATGCCGGTGAACAAGAGTTTACTTCTAGTGTTAATGCAGCTTTATCCAAAACAGGTTTTGAAATATCACTGGAACAATTATCTGCAAGTTTAGCAGCGGTTGAGCAGGAAAAAAACTCACTGGCAGAGCTTAAAAACGATGCGCCTAACTTAATATTCAAAGAAAATCTTGCAGTTTTATTATCGTATGATGGAAAACCAATATTCACAGAGATAGACAATAGCAATTATAAGCGAGCAGTAAACAGTCCTTTTCTTGTTATTGAATCAGAAAACAGCTCAAACTATTATTTGAGCAGTGGTGAACTTTGGTATACAGCATCTTCAGCTACAGGACCTTGGAAGCAAACATATACACCTCCAGCTGTTCTATTACAGATGTTACAAAAAACAGATAGTAATATCAAAGTGTCAAAAGTCCCTGAAAACTTAATACCGGAGATTGTAGTAAGTACGACAGCCTCAGAATTAATCGTAACAACTGGAAAACCCACCTGGGAATCAACATCGGATGGTGAACTTCTCTATGTAAAGAATACTGAAACCCCTTGGTTAAGAAACACCAAAACCGGAAATATGTATGTATTATTAGCGGGGCGATGGTTTAGATCTAAGACGAGCTCTGGGCCTTGGATTTTTGTTCGTGCAGATGAATTACCTAAAAGTTTTGCAAAGATTTCTCCAGCATCGCCTATTGGTGGCATAAGAACATCCGTAGCAGGCACCGAGGAAGCGGAGGAAGCAATTCTTGATGCTAAGATACCGAAAACAGCAGCGATTAAACGTTCTGAAGCTAAACTCACTGTTGAATATAATGGTGCTCCTAAGTTTAAAAGCATTCCTGGCACCGACATAACCTATGCAGAAAATACAGCTTCACAAGTTCTATTTATCGGTAAGCAATATTTTGCGGTAGATAATGGTGTTTGGTTTGTAGCTACTACGCCTTCAGGCCCATGGAAAGTTGCCGATGAAATACCTGAAGATGAAATAGCAAAAATTCCTCCAAGCTCACCTGTCTATAACACAAAATATGTACATGTTTACCATTCTACAGCAGATGTTGTATACGTTGGATATACACCAGGTTATAGATGGTCATATCCCTACTATGGTGTACCTGTTTATGGAACTGGTTGGTATTATCCTCCTTATTATTACGGTGGAGTATATTATCCAAGAACCTCTACCTGGGGTTTAAGTGTTGGTTATAACTCCTACACTGGCTGGACTTATGGAATGAGCTGGAGCAATGGCTTTTTATCAGTAGGCGTTGCTTGGGGCGGACATTATGGCGGGCATTATGGTGGTTATTATGGTGGACACTACCGTGGAGGCCATCATGGTCCTGTGATCATCAATAATGGCAACATCAACATTGGCAATAATATCAACGTTGGTAATCGAGATAAGATTGCTAATAAATTATCTAATAATCCAAATTTCAATAAAAATAATCTCAAAAATAGTGACATCTACAAACGTGCAGGAAATACAGTTAGAAATGCAGATCGCGACGCCCTTAATAGTCGTTTGAATAAAGCCAAACAATCTAGTGATCGACGCAATAATGTATATTCAGACAGAGATGGAAACCTATCCCGTCGAGTAGAGGGGAAGTGGCAAAATTTAGATAAAGGTAAGTGGAATAACGCACCGTCTCTTAATAATGTAAATAAACGTAAAAGCAATAGTTCGCGTAGTCGAAGCAAAAGTGGTAACAGGAATAGAGATCTGAACAGAGACTTTAAAGCTCGTCAGTCAGGACGAACTCGACAGGCAAGAAGTGGTGGATTCAAACGAAGGTCGAGATAGACATAAAGGAACAGTAGAGTGCAATTTACATTTCAATTTATTCAAATGTTTGGGCTCGGCATTTATTATGCTGCGCCTCTTATGATATTTTTTATATTAATGATTATGTTGTTTGGATTAATGATCGGTAATAAAGAAGGCTGGTCAAAAAGTGATGCTCTTTACTATTCGTTTATTACTGCTACAACAGTAGGGTATGGAGATTTCAGACCAGAAACTAATTTTGGAAAGTTCATGGCAGTCTGTATCGCTTTTATAGGTTTACTGTTGACAGGAATATTTGTTGCATTAGGTGTTAAAGCTGCCAGTATTGCATTTCAGGCTTTATACCAAATTCCAACTTTATAGGTGTTTTCAATAAAATATTAAATGAACTATCAATGCAATAAACAATAGACTTTTTAACTTAAATATAAAAGTGTATTTAATATTATTTATTTAGACTATATTGAATAAAAGAAAAATTACTAAATTGACTCTACTAATAATTTTTAGATAAAGATAAACCAAATAATAAGTAACTAATAAGAACCTAAATGGAGAAATTATGTTTTTAGATTATTTTGCACTCTTTCTTGTCATTTTTGTAGCTATTGTAATTTTTTACGGAATCATTGTGATACATGATATTCCCTATGAAATAGCTGAGAAACGCAATCATCCTCATCAGGATGCTCTGCATGTTGCAGGTTGGGTAAGCTTGTTTACCTTACATGTCATTTGGCCATTCTTATGGATTTGGGCAACCCTTTATAAACCAGGAATTGGATGGGGGTTTTCAGATAAATCGAAAAATGACTCCTCAGATGTCTCTGGCTTAGCTAATGAGGTAGCAAGTTTACGTACTGAACTAGATGCATTAAAAGCACAGATAATAGAGCCTGCTGCTACAAGTACTGATGGTGAGGATTTAAGTACAGTATCCGTTATGAAAGAAGATAACAAAGAAGAGGGAGCTTAATAATGGATTTATTAATCATCTTAACTTATACAGCCTTTTGCACAGTAATTTTTAAGGTATTCAAAATACCTCTAAATAAATGGTCTGTACCGACAGCTGTCCTTGGTGGAGTTATTATTCTGGGTGCGATTGTATTTACTATGAATTACAACCATCCTTACGCAAAATACGCAAAAGAGGTATTTGTAACTATCCCAATTGTTCCTCAAGTTACAGGCACCGTAGCAACGGTTGATGTTGCAGCTAACGAGTTTGTTAAAAAGGGCGACTTATTATTTACACTGGAAAATGATTCACAAAAAATTGCTCTGACTAAAGCAGATGCGGCTCTGGCTGAAGCAAAAAATGCTGTTTTACAAAAAGACCAGTCTCTTACAACAGCTATTGCAAAAGTTGCTAAATCGACTGCTGATCGTGACAGAAATAAAACAACTTACCTACGTTATAAAGAAGGTCATGAAAAAGGCGGAGTTAACTCACCTTTTTCACAACAACAGGTTGATAACAAAAAGCAACTTTATGAAGCATCTGAAGCAGCATTAAACGCTGCTGTTTCTGAAGAGCAGCGTATCCGATTGGTGACTGAGTCAAAGATATTGGGAGAAAATACCCAGGTTGTGCAACTTCTAGCAATGCGTGATAAAGCTGCCCTTAATTATGAAAGAACCTTTGTTCGTGCCCCAGTAGATGGAACAGCCACACAAGTTGCTATCAGACCAGGCATCAGAGCTGCATCATTGCCACTGCGGCCGGTTATGACATTCATACCAAAAGAAAAAAGGCGAATAGCTGGTTTATTTTGGCAAAACTCTCTACTTCGACTTGAAGTAGGACTTGATGCAGAAGTTATCCTAGACGCTGTTCCTGGCCATGTTTTTAAGGGTAAAGTGGTTGAAATAATTCCTGCTATGGCTGAAGGACAGGTGTCGGCAACAGGTGCCTTGATTTCTGCAAAGATGATTGCTCAACATGGCTTTGGTATTGCTTTGATTGAACTAGAGGAAGATTTGGATGACTATAATCTGCCACTAGGTGTACAGGGTCAGGCTGTAGCGATTAATCATGCTCATGATCCAATGCATGTTTCTCTAATGCGACAAATTTTATTGAGGATGATGAGCTGGCTGAAATATATTTATCCGATAAAATAGTATGAATAAAGAACATTGTTAAGAAAAAGAGAGGCTGTTAGCTTCTCTTTATCATAGCCAATAATACCTGCACGATTTGGTTCTGGATTAAATATAAATGCGTCTTTTAATTATGATTACCTGCCTTGTAGTTACAATCAGCCATCAAGCTGCGGGTAATCGTCTAATTGAAGCCATAATGCGTAGTGATTTTATCTTTGATCGCAACCTCTCAAATGTCCCATTCATTCCTTTAGCTTATTTAAACTATAATCAACAACATGATCTAAAAATATCAGATGGTTGTGTTGAGACTAACTGTGATTTTGATTATCAAAGTATTACCCATGGGTTAGCTTTACCTGTATGGGTTGGCGAGAAAAATATGTTTCTTCTCGGGGAGACTCTTGAATCAAGAACCATTGAAAGAAATACAAATTCTATAAATGTTGACTCAGGTGGAGTTCTTGCTGCTTGGGTATCGCAACCTAGTGAAAAATGGCAAGCAGGTGCCTTTGTTTATTCATACCGTGGTATTGGTGATGATGAGCTTGCAAGAGAACCAAGAGGTAATATTAGCGGCGCTGTAGCGCGGTACAGGCATAGTTCTAACTTCCATAGTTATTGGGGTTTGATCCATCTTGAAGATAATAATAATGAAACCATTTATCCCTATATTGGATTTGATTGGTACATTGGAGATAAGTGGAGTGTAAGTGGATTAATCCCATGGCCAACAGTTCAGTATGCTCCAACAAAGGATGTTTTATATAAATTTGGTGCATTGTATTCAGGCGCTGAATGGGCAGTGAGTAATAATGGCGAAGTACTAACTAATGACTTTGAAAAATGGGACTTTGGCTTTGCCTACGAACATAGACTCTGGAATTATATTTGGGGAGAGATTGCTGTTGGTTATTCTGGTTTAGGTAAGTTTTCCATCAGTTCAGGTACTAATATAGAATTTGATACTGAAATTGAGAGTGCCCCTTTTATAAAACTTGCACTAAATATACGGTTTGAGTGATTAACTAATGAAACTACTTGTTCAAGTTAGTTTAATCATCTTTCTATTAATGGGGCAAAAAATTCTGTCAGAAACTGCAATTGAAGAAATTATCTTTACTTCAAGTGACTCAGCTGAACAATCTCAAATATTAAAGGAAGATAAAGGTAGTTGGTTGCCTGTTCCTATTCCGGTTTCAAATCCAACTATAGGGACTGGTTTACAAGCTATTCTTCTCTATATACATCCGCAAAACTCAGAGAAAAAAGATGTACCCAATGCCACATCAGGTATTGTTGCAATGTATACCGATTCTGATAGTAGAATGTTTGGCATATTTCATGAAAATAATTTTTTAGATGATACATTTCGACTTAAAACATTTGCTGGCATATCTGATTTCAATTTACATTATTTTGGATTTGGAGAAGATCGTGAAAATTTGCCACTCAAATATAACATTGAAACCGAAAGTGTTTTTGTAGAATTCTTATCTCTAATTCCAAATACCAAAAATTGGTTTATAGGCCCAAAGATACTTTGGATAGACGCTGATTTAAGTTTTAAATTAAATTTTATAGAACATGATTTACCACCTATTACCTCTAATAGTGTTACATCAAGCTTAGGATTGGTTGTCAGCTATGATGATCGTGATGATAATTATTATCCAAGCAAGGGACATTTATTTGAGTTCTCTGTTTTTAAAGATGACGAGAATTGGGGCAGTCATTATAATTTTGAAAAAACCTCAATGAACTATAGTTATTACCATCCAGTAAGTAATAATCAAGTACTTGCATTTAAAGGATCTATGACTGATGTTAGTGGTAAAGCACCTTTTTATATGATGTCGAATCTTGACTTAAGGGGTAATGCTTTTGGTCGATACATTGATAATAGTAGTGCATCAATACATGCTGAATGGCGTTACAAGTTCCGTCAACGCTGGGGTATGATAGGATTTGTAGAAACTGGAAGTGTTGCAGAATCTTTTAGTGAATTAGGTAATAATAAAAGAATAACAAGTTATGGTATTGGGCTGCGCTGGCAACCCATAGCTACAGAGTCATTACATATCGGGCTTGATGTAGCTTTAAGTAGTGATGATAGTGCTATTTATATACGCGTTGGAGAGAGTTTTTAAAACTTTAAAAGGGATAACACCATGAAAATATTTAATTTCAAATACAGTCAATTATGCGCAACTGTTATTGAGCAGATTAAGAACTTTAAAAAAGCATTCAGTGTCTGTCTTGAAGCAAAAGATTATTTAGTTAAATACTAGCAGTTAGCTCAGTAGCTGAGTTATGTAAAATAGAATGAGAATAATTAACCAAATCTTGATGCATAATCATACTGCATTTTTGGCAGTATGTTTTCTCTTGATTAGTGGTTGTGCGTCTATAGGACCACAACCACGCTGTGGTATTGGTTACCAAAATATTGAAAACTGCCCACCGAACAATGCCATAAATGATGATAATGTAAATCAACATTACGACATACGAACTTGGCGTTCTTATTCAACATTAAAAAGAGATCCATTGGAAATTGGCATGTCTGCTGATATTCCTACTCAGAGTGCAGCTGTTAAAATAATTGGCCCAACCCAGCAAAAAGGTGTCCAATCAATTGCATCAAAAATCTGGTTGATTGATCATGCCGAGCATACGGTTGATGCTGCTTATTACATATTTAGTAGGGATCTAATTGGTAGAGCAGTACTTGGTGCCATGTGCAATGCAGTAAAAAGAGGTGTAGATGTTAGGTTAATGGTTGACTCCATTGGTTCGTTGAACACTTTACATTCTGAGTTGAAAGCGTTAATTAATTGTAGTGCCGAAGGTGGATTCATACGAAATAAAGAGGGACAAATTACAACTAAAAAGGCGAGGGCACAGGTTGTTATTTTTAATGCCCTCTCTAAAGTATTTGTTAGAATCAATCGACGTTCCCACGATAAATTATTAGTCATTGATGGGAGTTTTGCTGATAAAGCTTTTGTAATGACTGGAGGCCGAAATATTTCTCTAGATTACTATGGAATAACAGCAGATGGCCAACCTGACCATTCAGCGTTTAAGGACATGGAAATCATTCTAAAAGCGGGTTCAGAAAGTATGCTGGAAGAATTGAAGGTTGGTAGGATTTCAGAGATATATCACAGCCTATTATTTCTTCATAAGGGTAATAAAAAGTTAACGACTTGGTTATCCTATGAATTTGAAGCAGAACGAGCACAGGAGGCTTTGACTACACTTAAGAGATTTCCTGAATTTGCACAATATTATTCAAAAATGCCTGAATTTTTTAATGTCGGTTTCAAGGAAGCTAAGGTAAGACTAGCCCATGAACTTGATAATTTAGAAAATGAAGATGTTGTAGAAAAATTTCAAGAAAATCGTAATAAAAATCCTAATTCAATTGTTACTCTACTCAATAAAATTGGAACAATGAGTAAAGATTTAAAAACTATTCGTATTGTATCTCCCTACTTATTTCTTCCTGAATACACAGGCCCTACAGGCAAAGTTATTTATGATGCCAAAGATGAACTAGACACATGGCTAGCAGCTGACCCTGAAAGAAGTATAGAAATTATTACTAACTCGATGCTGACCAGTGATAATTTCATGGCTCAATCGATTATTGACATGGATATGGCTCCTCGAATGTTATTATCTGAAGAAGTGAAAGAGCGATGGAAGGGCGATGAAGATAAGGGAGAACTGAATCCTGATTTTATGAAGAGTAAACAATGGCGTTCACTTATTAACAACTCTCGTATAAAAATATATCAACTAGGCAGACTGGACTCTCAATTAATTGGTGGAGATAAATTTTATGGAAAGCTACATGCAAAATTTATTGTAGCTGATCATCTAGGTTTCGTTGGTACTACGAATCTTGATTATCGTTCGAGACTTTATAACAATGAAATGGGGTTCTTTTTTCAAAGTGATGAACTTCAAAGTGAGCTTGATGATGTTTTTGAATTTCTTAAATCTCAATCCTATTTATGGGGATCAGAAGATTGGCTGAAGATGCGCCAGAAAGTGCGTGATATAGAAGGTTTTAAAGGCCGCTGGGCTAAGAAGCAACGTACAACATTTACAAGACTAAGGATCACTGGTTTAAAATGGCAAATTTGAGGTAAATGAAGTGAATCAATCAAAAGAAGATGGAATTATACAGGTCCTAGTTGACCGCTTAGTAAAGCAACGCCTACCAAGGGCAATTTCTTTACAAAAAAAGGTCGAAGCAGGAGAAATGCTCTCTGATTTTGATGTCTCTTTCCTTGAGCAAGTATTTGCAGATGTAAGTGAAATTCGAGGTGTGATTATTGATCATCCAGAGTGGCAGCCTCTTGTAGCCAAAGTGATGAACATTTATACCGAAATAATGAAGAAAGCCATGATTAATGAGAATAAATAGTAATTGTAAATATATAGATGGATTGGCTATTTTTCTGGCATAATATTATTGTAGAAATATAGCAAAATAATAAATTATATAGAAATTTAAATAATAAGGTCTTTTAATGAAGTATCTAACAATAATAGTAGTTCTGTTAACAGTAGTAGGTTGTATGTCAAATCCGAAAGTAGCTCGTACTTGGGTTGACGAAGATTTTTATTCAAAAGATCTAGCGGGCGTCTTAGTTGTAGCTGTGGCAGAGAATGCAAAATTAAGAGTAATGTTTGAAGACGATTATGTCTCTGAATTGAAAAAACAAGGTGTGAATGCTCATGCAAGTCACATACTTGGTTTAGATCGATTCAAACCTGACAATGTTGTTGCTATCGCAGAAAAAGAAGACCTTGATACAGTATTAGTAACTAACTACATTGGTACAACTGGACATGACGTTTATCGCGCCGATACATATTATTTTGGCGGCGCGATGGAGATTAGTAGTGATGGTGATTCTCGTGATGTCTATGGTTATTCCTATCAAGTTGATGGCCCAGATTCTTATTATACCACTAACAAATATGTCATTTTAGCGAGTAGCCTTTACGAAGTTTCCACGCGAAAAATGTTATGGAATACCCTCTCTTCAGCTCAGTTAGCGGGTGATCCGGTTAATTTGTTTGTGCCCTTTATTAAGAACTTTATTGGCCAAGCTAAAAAAGATAATTTAATAAAATAAAACATACAGAAATATTTAAATAATTAATCTAAAAAGACTATTTATAACAATGGGTGTATTTCTGTAGAGAAGAATATTACTGAGAATGACAGGCTTAGGAGGCAAACGCTCTATCCAGATGAGCTACGAGGGCGAAGCAAAAGAGTATATTCAATCAGGATGTTTTTAACAATTAAAATTAATAATCCCTAGCAATATATTAATTAAACAATATTGTAACTATTCAATATAGAATAAATATTTATTCAAATAATTTAAGCATCTCTCGGCATTGAAACTTCAACTGATCGAATCAATTTTAAATTTAACTTCTCACTACTATTATCTACAAACTTTGCTACTAAATGTTCTTTCTTATTATCTTGTTGTTCTAGTGCCCATTCTATATGTTCTGTAACAAGATCTGATGAATAAGATAATTTGTCTTTTAAAGCTTGAACTATGTTTTTATCATAAGGTGCATTACCCAAGGCTACAGAAATATTTCTTTGCCAACTTTGAAAACCAATGCGGCGAATAGGTGAGCCCTCTAATGTTGATAAAAAGTGCTCTTCACTCCATTGAAATAACTCTAACAATGTTATCTGATCTAAGTTATTTCTTTGTTGAAAGTCATTTTCCATGCTCAATTTTGCATACTTATTCCATGGACAAATGAGCTGACAATCATCACATCCATATATTCGGTTGCCCATCATTGGTCTAAGTTCTAATGGTATAGCTGCAGAAGACTCGATGGTGAAATATGATATACAGCGTCTGGCATCGACAACATAGGGCTCAATAATAGCTTGAGTAGGACAGATTTTTAGGCAAGCAACACAATTACCACAATCGTTTGTTGTAGATAAACCTGTAGATAAAGTTGTAGATGCAGCTTTTGAAGAAACAGAGGGGGAAGGCTCGGTTAAAGGTAGCGGTATGTCTACAAGCAGTTCACCAATAAAAAACCAAGATCCAGCTTCTTTATTAATTAATAAACTATGTTTGCCTACCCAACCTAGACCAGCCTTTTCAGCAAGAGGCCGTTCCAAGATAGGAGCTGAATCGACTAAAGCACGAAAGTTAAATTCAGCACAATGTTCTGAAATCTTATCACCAAGCTTTTGTAATCTTTTACGCATTAACTTGTGATAATCGCGGCCTAAGGCATAACGGGATATATATGCATGGTCTTTGGCTTTAAGGGTTTTAGCAAACTGCGCTTTAGTCGGTAAATAATCTAAACGAACACTAATAGCTCTAATCGAACCGGGTACCAATTCTGATGGGCGTGCACGCATTAGGCCGTGTCTTTCCATATAACCCATATCACCATGGTAATTTTTTTCTAACCATTTTTTAAGGGGTTCTTCGTGTTTTGATAAGTCCACATCACAAATGCCGACTTGAGAGAAGCCTAATTCTGTACTCCAATTTTCAATGTTTGTTGCTAAAAGTTCTAAGTTCATTATTTAATGTGTCATTTAAAAAAGTTATTGAGTTAACTAAAAAGTAATTTTGTCATTTAAAAAAGTACTTTCAAAAAGAGATTGAGGAGGCATACAAAGATTCTATCATAACTACTGATAAAGGAATTATTAATTGAAGTGCCTGTTCAATACGAATATCAAATTAACATTATCTAATATAGTTTGATGACACACTGGACAATCAAGCAAATGGCATTTACTCTGTCTAGATCAAAGCAAAGGTGAAACATGGATATAAAGACATTTTATCATCAAGAAAGCAGTACATTTACTCACGTTGTTTATAATCAACAATCAAAAGATGCTGTGATTATTGATCCTGTTCTTGATTATGATAAGGCTTCCTCTATGGTTGGTTATCAGTTTGCCGATGACTTGGTGGATTTTCTAAAAGCAGCTAATCTTAAGCTCCACTATATTATTGAAACTCATGTTCATGCTGATCATCTAAGTTCAGCACAATACATAAAATCTAAATTCCCAAGTGCAAAAACAGCTATATCAACGAAAATCACAATTGTCCAACAAACATTCAGTGAAATTTATAATTTTACAGAGTTATCAACCGATGGTTCTCAATTTGATTGTTTGTTTAGTGATGGGGATGAAATAAAGGCTGGTTCTTTATCTTTAAAAGTTATTCATACACCGGGACATACTCCAACCTGTATGAGCATTTTGATTGAAGGTTGTTTGTTTACTGGGGATTCATTATTCATTCCTGATTTTGGAACGGGGCGTTGTGATTTTCCAAATGGCTCCGCTGAAGAATTATTCCTATCTGTATCCAATAAACTCTACACATTGCCTGATGATACTCGCGTTTTTGTCGGCCATGATTATCAACCTAATGGTAGGGAATTACGCAGTGAAACATCTATTCTCGAATCAAAAAGTGAAAATATTCAATTGACTACTTCTACCTCTAAAGATGAATTTGTAGCATTTAGAACACAACGGGATAAGCTTCTTTCTGCGCCAGCACTTCTACTACCTAGCATACAAGTGAATATTCAAGCGGGTCATCTACCAATACCTGAAGCTAATGGCGTACGTTATTTAAAAATCCCAATTACAGAAAGCTAAAAACTTTGTTATCAAGTGTTTCATTCTATGATGTATGCAAGGTTAATTTGCTACACTCTTGCAACTAAAAATTAATTGCTGCAACTACTCAGCCGAGAATAATTATTGGCTGTTACCTAGGACTAATCAAAATGAAAATAATTCCCTTAATGTTACTTTTAAGCATTGTGGTCGCTTGTTCCGATAACAGTAGCTCAACTACATCAGAGACAAAACAACCTGAAGCTAAAGAGGTGAAATTGTCTATGAGTGCCGATCAGGCGCTAGATGCTAGCAATAAAGTCTATATAGACTTTTTTGAAGAAAGTAAGATTTTTAACCCCATTTATGCAACTTTTCTGGGTGATTCTTCATTCAATGATAAATTTGATCCTATTATCAGTGATGAGAATATAAAGAAAGAGTTAGCCTTTGAGAAAAGGTACTTTGATAAAATTAATACTATAAATCCTGATTTACTCAGTGGTCAAGGTCGTTTAAGTTTTGAAGTATTCAAACGTAATCGTGAAATAGCTATCGAAGGTTTCGATTTTCCTAGTCACTTAATACCTATCAATCAGATGTCTGGTGTTCATAACTTTTATGCTCAGTTAGGTTCAGGGGAAAGTGGTCAACCTTTTAATAACCTAGAAGATTATGACAATTTTATAAAACGTTCAGAAGGCTTTGTATTATGGATGGACAGTGCTATTTCTGCGATGCGTGAAGGTATCGAGAAGGGTATTGTACAGCCTGAAGCTGTGATGAAAAAAGTCATTCCTCAGTTAGTGTTTCATGTTGTTGATAATGTTGATGACAGTATTTTTGTATCACCTTTAAATAAATTACCTGAATCTATTAATGAACAAGATAAAGAAGCTTTAACTATTCGCTATAAAACCATGATAGCTGAACAATTGATACCAGCTTATAAACGTATGCATGATTTTATCGTTGAAGAGTACCTACCAAAGTCACGCAAGACATTCGGTTTATCAGAGCATCCTAACGGTAAAAATTGGTATGAGTATCAAATCAAAACAAATACCACTTTAGAATTAACCGCTGATGAAATTCACTCTTTGGGTAAACAGGAAGTCGCTCGCATTTTGACTGAAATGGAGAAAGTAAAGGAAACCGTTGGATTTAAAGGTAGTCTTGCAGATTTTTTTGAACATTTAAAGACTGATGATCAGTACTATTTCGAATCAGCAGAGGCGCTTATTGCAGGCTACGAAGCAACAAGACTTAAAATTAATAAGCTGACACCTAAATTGTTTTCTATATTTCCTAAAGCCGATTATCAAGTTAAGTTAGTTGAGTCCTTTCGAGCAGCATCATCTGCCGGTGCTTCTTATCAATCTCCTGCTCCTGATGGTAGTCGTCCAGGAATATTCTACATCAATAGTCATAACCTTAAAGCTCAACCAAAGTTTTTAATGGAAACTCTATCTATCCATGAAGCCTCACCAGGGCATCACTTTCAAATAGCAATTCAACAAGAAATTACTGGCTTACCAATGTTTAGACGATTTGGTAGTTATACTGTTTATTCTGAAGGCTGGGCTCTATATGCTGAGAGCTTAGGTAAAGAGTTAGGTTTATTTACAGAGCCAATGATGTGGTACGGTCGGTTAGTCGATGAACAACTTCGTGCAATGAGATTAGTTCTAGATACAGGTTTACATGCTCTAGGTTGGACAAGAGAGCAAGCAATTGACTACATGACAGCCAATTCATCGATGCCTGAATCTGATGTTATTTCAGAAGTTGAACGATACATTGCCATTCCTGGCCAAGCGTTAAGTTATAAAATGGGACAATTTAAGATCAGAGAGTTACGTGAAGTTTCTGAAAAAGAATTAGGTGATAAATTCGATATTAAAGAGTTTCATACTCAAATTTTAATAGATGGTGGATTACCCATGCCAATTCTAGAAGGGAAGATAAAGCGTTGGATAGCAGAGCTTAAAAAATCTTAAAAGATCATTAGAATTCTAACAGCAGCTTATGACTTATTATCGCTGACTATTGTTCGAATTCGTGCAGCGACTTCTGGGTAATGAAAAGGTTTAGAAATATAATCACTAGCTCCAAGATCTAAACCAATTAAAATATCATCAATATCTTCACGGGACGAAATTAAAATAATAGGAATTTCTGAAGTCTGGGGGTCATTTTTCAAAAGATGGCAAGCTTTAAAGCCATCTATATCTGCTGTCATTACATCTAGCAAAATGACGTCAGGCTGATGCCTTTGGGCTATAGATATCCCTTCTAAACCTTTGGTTGAAGATAGAACAAGATAGCTATCTGCTTCTAAATCTTCAGTCAATATTTCAATGTTTTCAGAGACAGGATCTATAACTAAGACTGTTGTTTGAATAGGGGACATATTAGTCATTAATTAATATAGTCATATTATTATATTTCGTACTCTACATTTAAATCAATTTGATAAACTGTAATAAATTTAAGTAAGTTAATACTACTTACAAGACCTATTACATCAGCATTGTTTAAGAGAAATCTACTCTAGAAGCTCAGACACAATAGATAATTTATACAAAAATCACAACAGCAAGTGCAATATTAACTTCCAAAGCTAAGATTGCAAAACACCAACAGCTAATGTTTTTGTTTATCAATTGTCATGGTATGATGTTATTTTTAATCATCTGATGAAAATTTAGGATCTACATGCTAGTTACCATACCTAATGCTGATAATTTTCAAGTTCAAAGGGGTCTCTTTGTTGCAGCCTGGAAAGTCTGGTTCAAAAGGTTTCATGATAATCACCTAGATTGGCCAGAAGGCAGAATGCCTATATCTCGTAGTAATAAACCACTACATCAGTTACTTGATGATGGTCAACGCTTTAGTCTTGAGCTAACTTGTCGCTTAATTGTTCCTTGGAATTATAGAAACAAAGAGATGGCTAGTGAACAATTCATTCAGATGAACCCATCATTATTTCGACCTGTACCCTATACCATGCCCAATGGTGATGTTGTTGATGGTGTAAGGTTAACAGATCAAGCTTTAGATCTATGGGATGAATTATCTTATATCGCTCAAGATCTCTATATGTCTTTTGCAGAAGCACGTATCCAAGCTGATATCGAAACTGACACCTCTGAAGCAGTCGTTATTGACGATGCTGGTATTGTAGTTATCGGTGATGATATATATCCGCCCCTAGTACCTGAACACGATGATACTGTGGATGAATACATTCAAGCACTTGTTGCCTGGATTGCCGAGGATCCTTTTCAGCCGTTATACCAGAGAAAGCCTGTTGGTGAAGCAATTAGTGGCTGGGATGAGAGACTAAAGGCAATGTTTTGGCCCAAACCTCGAATGGGTTATAACGAACTAACTCACATTTCTTCACCGTTGTTATACCGCGCAGGATTAATTGGCAAGGGTGTTGATGCTGGTGTGCAGTGGAGCTATGAAGACAAGCAATTAGCAATAAAAACAGCTAATGAAATTTTTATGCTTTATGGTGTACCTCAAAGAGAAGTGACAGCTGAAAATATCGAAGCTGTTATTAGAGCGGCTATTACACAAGACTGTAATTCGAAGGCGAAAATGAACAGTGGTTGGACTCAAATTGCTGCCTACTCCACTCATTTTTTAGAAGAAAATACAGAGAGAACTCCTCACGTAGCTTGGAACAGTAGAATTGCCACATCGATAATTTCTCGTCTAGACTTTTTACTGGTTGAAGCAGGTTGTGACTCTCCCGATAAACTCTTTCCTGATATTGGTACTGTTCCTGGTTGGGGTGGTACAAGACCAAGAGAATTTTCCTTGAATTGGCCAACAGGCTATCGACAATGGTCAACTCAAATTGCAGCAAGTAAGTTGATCACTAGTATGAGAGATATACTAAATAATAGTACAGATAACGAAGGTAACCATCTTTACCCTAGAATGCCTTTAGCAGGCGGTGATAGAGGACTATGGACCGTTCGCGGTGTGCAGATGGTTCTCAGTCAAGATGGTTATTAATTCTCACTAGAGCACTCACTAGAGCAAGAATAAAATGGATCTAAATAAACTTCTTTCCTCGATGACTCAGAGAGTTCGAGATAATCTATCAACGGCTGTAGAAATTGGACGTTGGTCAGACGGTAATGCTCTTACAGAAGAACAAAAAGCCACATGCTTACGGGCCGTAATAGCTTGGGATGCTACTTATGGTGAGGTAACTGATGAGCCATTTAAGATGCAAAAAGGCGGCGTGTTTAATAACAAGGCTGTGAAACCTCAAATAAACTCTGATGTGACAATCATCAAGACGATCAAATGAGTTAATCGGACAATTAATGTTAAAATCAATTTTACGCAAAGAACATACAAGTTGCTGGGAAAAAAGAACGCCACTAATACCAAGTTCTATATCTAATCTTATTAAATCTGGATTTCAGTGTGATGTCGAATTATCCGATATACGTATCTTCAATGATTCATCTTATTCATCGATTAGCGCTAAGTTATTCGACACACCTGATAATCATCAATTAGTTATTGGTATTAAAGAACCTCCTGTTGATTCAATTAAGCATCAGCAAGTTCATCTATGTTTTTCACATACTATTAAGGGCCAAGAATATAATATGCCTTTATTACAGCGATTCATTGATCAGAAGGCAACCTTGATTGATTATGAATTAATGACTGACAATTCAGGTATAAGAACTATTGCTTTTGGTGAACATGCAGGTATAGCAGGTGCAGTAGATAGTTTTTGGATTGCTGGACAGAAATTTAAAAACGCTGGTAAGAACTCACTTCTAGGGAATATAAAACAAACAGTTTGTTATCAAACCATAGATAATTTGAAGTCTGCTTTTTCAATCATTGCATCTGAAGAACATTCGAATGCAGAGCCTATTCAAGTGGTTATCATTGGCTCTGGAAATGTTGGCAGTGGCGCTGAAAAGGTTTGTCAATGGTTAGGTCTTGATAAAATATCTGCGGCTGATTTTATTGATAATCAACTGCCTAAAGGTAATTGGTATACTGTTTTAAGTAGTCAGCATTTACATGAACCTGTTGCCGGTGGTGAATTTAATCAAGATGAATTTAGAGCCGAGGGTAAGAAAGCTTATAAGAGTATATTCGAGTCTTATCTCGGGCGTTTTAATATATTATTGCAAACCTCGTTTTGGACTGATTATTACCCAAAACATTTAGATTCTAGTCAAATTATAAAAAACAAAGATATCAATCCCCAAGTACTGGGTGACATAACCTGTGATATTGATGGTAGTTTTGCCTGTACAAAAATATCGTCAACAATAGATAAACCTGCTTTTACTTATATTGCTCAGACTGACTCTATCAAAGATGGTATTAGTGATGCTGGAATTACCGTTATGTCGATTGACAACTTGCCTTGTGAATTATCACTAGATGCCTCTCAGCATTTTTCTCAAAAGCTAGAAGAATACACACCTTCTTTAATGAACATGGATTTAAATCTTTCATTTGAGGAGTTAGTATTACGTGAAGAGCTGAAGAAAGCGGTTGTAGTTTATAAGGGTGAGCTCACAGAAAACTTCACTTATCTAAAGGACTATCTAAAGGACTATCTCAAGGATTCTCTATAGTTCTTAGTTCGCCACGTAAACTTATCGACATCAAGTTTCTGATAACCTCAGGATCTTGATGTATGCTCAGTAACCAGCTTAACTTCGTTATACAGGCTTCAAGCATCATATCAGAACCATTTACAACTCCTAAGCGCTGAAGAATGGAACCTGTTTCATAGCTAGTCATATTGACCATACCTTTTAAGCATTGACTACAATTAACAATTATAATGCCGCGTTCACAAGCGTCCTTTATCAATTCAACTAGGGCTTTATCATTACTAGGAATGTTGCCTGCTCCATAGGTCATTAATATCAAACCTTTAACAGGTTGACGAAGATAATTTCCAAGAACTTGTGAAGACACTCCAGGAAAAATATGCAAAGTGCCAATATCAACATTTTCTATTTTATGAACTACTAAGGGAGATTCTGCAACATCTAAAATTAAACGTTTATTAATAGCAATATCAATACCGACCGAGGCTAGAGGAGGGTAGTTGGGAGATTGATAGGCAGCAAAGCCAGATGAATCGGTTTTACTACAACAATTACCACGATAGAGAGTGTTATCAAAATAGAGACAAACTTCTGGAATATTCGAGGTTGCCGCTAGTTGCACAGCTCCAATGAAATTATCTCTAGCGTCACTTCTTAGTTGGGAAAACGGTATCTGAGAGCCTGTAAAAATAACCGGTTTACTCAAATTTTCTAGCATAAAAGATAATGCAGAAGCCGAATAAGCCATGGTATCTGTGCCATGAAGTATTACAAAACCATCATAATCATCATAATTTTTTGTAATATCTTCTGCTATCAAATTCCAATGATTAGGAGTTATGTTTGATGAGTCAATCAATTGAGGATATTCATAAACATGAATGTTAGGCAATGACTCATCTTGAAATTCTGGTTGAGCTTTTAGGGCATCGCTTAAGTAGCCAGGAACTGGGGCATAGCCTTGAGCAGTATGCTTCATTCCTATAGTGCCACCGGTGTAGGCTACATATACAGATTTCATATAATTATTCTATGGTGCAAAGACAATGAACATAAAGATTTTGTGGATCATTCATCTTAACTATATTCTGGTAACTAGTCTGTAATTGTTGCATTAATAAGACTGCTGGAGACAGCATCATATTTTGCGTTGAATAGACAGTGTTATCATTATCGAAATACGAAGTTAAGATAGAGGACTCAACGAGATTTTTAATGAATTTCTCAGTTTCTGTTAGTTTTAGCTCAATGTATTTTGTTTCATAACTAATGAGACCTGCTCTAGATGCTGCTGATTCAATAGCATCACTTAAACCGCCTAGTTCATCAACTAAGCCATTTTCTCTAGCAGCTTTGCCTGACCAAACTCTACCTTGGGCTATGGCATTAACTTCATCCTTAGACATGTTCCTACCTTCAGAAACAATGGTAAGGAAACGATCATAATAATACTCAATAGAACCTTGAATTGCCTTAGCCACATCTTCTCTGAGTGGTCTGCCTGCATCAAAGGCACCACTGAGGCGAGTTGTTCCTACACCATCTCGATTAATTCCCACTTGCTCAAGAGGTTTTTCAAACGTTGGTAACATTCCAAATACACCAATTGAACCGGTGATGGTTGTAGGACTAGCCCAAATCTCGTCAGCTGAGGCAGAGATCCAATAACCTCCCGACGCAGCATAACTACCCATCGAGATGACTACCGGCTTACCAGCCTCGCGTGTACGGATTACCTCACGTCTGATAATCTCAGATGCGTAGGCACTACCGCCAGGACTATCTACTCTTAGAACCAATGCTTTAACTGAATTATCAAGTCGTGCCTTGCGAATTAATTTTGCTGTACTTTCACCACCAATTGAGCCTGCTTTTTGAATGCCATTATAAATAACACCTTTAGC
>JBLHLI010000004.1:0-21164 GCA_047618765.1 Enterobacterales bacterium
TATCCAGATTTAAGCTATAGCTTTGAAGGTGAGATAAAAAATGCCGGGACAACTCAAAAATCGATGATGAGCAGCTTCATAGTAGGATTATTAGGTGTATTCATACTACTATCATTTCAATTTAAAAGTTATATCGAACCGCTTATTGTCATGGTAGCAATACCGCTAGCACTAATTGGTGTTATTTGGGGCCATCTTTTCATGGGTCTGCAATTTACTATGCCTTCGATGATGGGTTTTGTATCCTTAGCGGGTATCGTAGTTAATGACTCAATATTGTTAGTCGAATTCGTTAAGAAGCGTGTTACAGAGGGATTATCAGTTCATGATGCTGCTGCAAAAGCTAGTTTTGACCGGTTCAGAGCTGTTTTACTCACCTCTGTTACAACTATAGCGGGAATGACCCCCTTATTGTTTGAATCAAGTTTACAGGCTCAAATTTTAATACCTTTGGCGACTAGCATTGTCTTTGGCATTGCTACCTCGACACTTTTAGTGCTTTTTGTTATCCCCTGCCTATATGCAATATTAGAAGATTTTGGTTTAGCAAAGGCAAAACAAGAATAAGGAACTCTTATGAAACAACATTCCAAAACAGCACTAACATTATCAACATTGATGTTTAGCTTGATATTAATTAGCAACACTAGTGCCGTAGAAGCGACAGCTAAATCAATTAGTTTAAAGGGTATTATGCAAAGTTTATTAAGTGACACTCAGAAAATTACCGAAGGCATATTTTTGGATAACTTTCAGATGATTGAAAAAGCTGCAAACAATATCGCTACTCACCCTGAGATTCCTAAACCAATAAAAATGAAACTAATGAAATCCTTTGGTCCAAAGATGGTCGATTTTAAAGCTTATGATACTCTTGTACATAATGCCGCTGTAGAAATAAACAAAGCGGCTAAAGAAAAAGACAGGGAAACTATTCTAAAACAATATCAACAAATGATAAGTGATTGTCAATCTTGCCACAACAAATTCAAAGTAACGGTACAGCAGATATTAAAATAGTTTATCTAGTTTGTGGCAGACGTTGTACCTAATTTTGCCTCTAAATATTCAAGTCGTTTAATGAGACGTTTAACGTTTGTGTTTAGTTCAGTATAGCTACTTGCCATCGCAATCTGTTGCTTATCTGCATTTAAATTCGTCGATTGAATAGTCGCTAAACTATTTTCAATCTCAGTTAGTTGGGCTTTGAGATTCTGTACCGATTGAAGTTGTTCAGTGAGCACACCAAGACTAAACTCTGTTTCTGTTTGCTGCTGGCCCATAGCCTTTAATTTTAAAGAATTTGCAGTACTGTCTTTAACCTGTTTGGTGACTTTTCCTGTCTGGACGATAACTTTAGAATTTAGAGTTGCAATATCGGCCTGATTTTTTCTCCAAGCTGATGCCCACAATTTATCCATTTGAATCCAAAGCTCTTCGCTTCTTTTGGTTAGCTTTTCCAATCGAACTTTCATGGCTCCAGTGGATTCACCCATTTCTTCACCGGTAACTGATAATTGCTTTTCTAATTCAACAATACGCATTTCTGAGGCTTTTATGAACGCTTGAGTTTTTAAGTCAGCTTGATAAAACCACCAACTAGAATACCCAGCAGCTCCGGCAACGACTATCATAAATAAAGCTAGTAAGGTATTACCACCTTTTGTAGCCTGTGGCTGTTCGGGCGAAGGCCGATAATTTTCAGCTTGAGTTTGGTTACCAGCTGCTGCAGGTGTTGCAACAGTACGCTTATTTTTATAAGCTTCTACCTGATCTCTATCAGGTGCCATGCTAGGTAAATCATTAGAAAATTTGTTAGCCAAGATGTTTTCCTATAAAAATTGTGCTACCGGGAAAGTACGCTGTACTGAATTATACACAGATAACCAGAGGCTGCACAGTATCAGCATCCATTGAAAAAAAATATGCTACCCAAAAGTGATATAGGTCAAACTATAAATATTATGCTATATATTGAAAATATTACTAATTAAGACACTATCAAATGAGAGAATAATAATAAACATGGTTAAATTCAAAACTTTTAAAGACTTTAATTTCAATCGTGAAGCTGCTTTCCAACTGTTTAAGTATACTGTGTATATTTTATTATCGATGAATATTTACCATTTTTTCGTTGATGATTACAGCGCCAGTTCCCAGACTTTTGCAGGAGGCATTGCACCTAGCGAGCTCATTGAGGCCTTTACAGCGACTATTGATACCGTTGCTTGGGTTTTGCTGCTGTTGTTGTTTGAGCTTGAAACCTATGTTCTAGACGATAAAAAACTTCAAGGCCCTTTAAAGTGGACATTACAATTCTTTAGTCTACTGTGCTATTCCTTTATCATTTACTCTTTCTATGGATACGTTAATAAGTATATCTTACTGCATAGCATCATTCCTTTTACTGGTGATTTCTGTAACTTAGTTGATACAACCTTTACCTATCTCGACCAAATTGATGAATATCTTCCAATTACCACTGAAGTTTGTCAAAACTATGCCAATCTATCTCTATCACAAATTGCAGGAACAGAAATCATCACTAATCAGGCAAACTTAATTGAAGCACAACGTTTGTCTACGGTTGAGGTTATCAATTCGGGTAATTGGCTTATTATCGTATTTATTTTGGAGTCTGAAGTTTATTTACAACTCAAAGGACAACTCTCTGCTTCTTTCATATTCATAGCAAAATGGGTAAAAGCTGTTTTATATTCAGTGCTTTTATTGGCGGCAATTTACTGGGGTGTTAAAGGTAGTTTTATTGATTTTTGGGATGCTTTTTTATGGCTCGTAGCCTTTATATTCATTGAATTGAATATTTTTGAATGGAATGCTGAAACCACTGAAGAAAAAAATGCCGAGCAACTTACATGAAAATTGTCACAGCTAGCCCAAGTTACATCATTGATAAAGAGCTGAATATTGGCCAAGATAACTGGGATGCTCCAGAGCATCTAGCCTTAGGTCAAATCTCAATGGAAAAACTATTTAAAACTGTCGCTCTAGAGCCGAATCGCAAAGCTTTGGAACTACCTTTAGCTGAAAAATCTTTAGAGCTCGAATCAATGAGTTTTGCTGATCCTTTAATGAAAGGTCGCACTATATCAGCCGAACAATTACTTAATCGTCGAATATACAACGATGGCCTTCTCATTATGCATCGTGGCAAATTGGTCCACGAATCTTATAGAAATGGCATGACTGCAACGGATCGCCATGTCATCCATTCATGCACGAAATCACTCTGTTCTATTATCGTTCAAATGGCCATTGAAGAATCATTAATTGTTCCTGAAAATGAAATAAATACATACCTAAATAAATTTAAGGCTCATCAGGCTTGGGATGGTGTGACCGTTCAACATGTTTTAGATATGCAAGCAGGTATCGATTACAGCGAAAAATACGCCGATCCACAGGCACACTACTGGCAGTATGCTCGAGCAGCTGGTTATTACCCTACTCTTGATGGTGAAGATGCCATAGGCGCGAAAGCTTGGGCCTATGAAAATTTGACCGTTCGCAAGGATATTCCAGGCACTCGTTTTGTTTATAACTCAACCTTAACTAACTTATTAGGAATGGTTCTCGAAAACGTTTATCAAAAAAACCTCGCTAAGATATTTGAAACTAAACTCTATCAAAAAATAGGCGCCGAATCTGAAGCCTATTTTAATACAGACAACCAAGGCTTTCCTATTATCGAAGGCCAATTTAACTGCCGATTAAGAGACTTTGCACGCCTTGCTTTTTTAATGATTAATCAGGGAAAAAATCTAGCTGATGAACAACTCATATCGCCGAAATTTATTGATAGTGTGGTGAAGGTAGACCCTGGTGCTCAACAGGCATACCAAGCCAGTAATCGAGATAGTACATTTTCAAACAGCCAGTACAAGAATCAATTCTGGGCCTTTAATCCTGACTTAAAACAATTTTCCATGCTTGGTATCCATGGTCAATTTGCTTGGTATGATTTGAATAGAGAATTAATGATGGTGGGGGTCGGTTCTTATCCAGTACAGGATGGAAAGCTAATGATGCAGGCTCTTGGCACCTTATGGCAGACTGTCAGTCAATCTCTCTAACAGATATTAATAATACGATAATATTTTTCTTTATCCCCGAAATTCAATTCGAAGTCCTCTCCCTTACTTAGTCCCATTAGCGCATTACCAAGAGGAGAAGTAACAGTAATTAATAATATTTCTTTTTCATTGTAAATGACTTTAAGTCCTCCTGCAGCAGGCCCCAAAAAAAGATGTATTTTTTCAATGGATTCGTCTTCTAAGCTAACAAAGGTACCAATTCCTATAACAGACTTAACAGAGTCATTATCATTTAACAGTTCACTATATTGCTTTAAATCACTCTCACATTGACTTACTCGTCGCGCCTGTCCTTCTGCTAAATAAGAAGCTTCTAGGCCAAAAGTATCATATTTATTTTCAGCAATATTTTCTTTATCGGTCGCAGTTTGATGGGCACGTTTTGCAGCAGATATTGCAGTTTGATGCACCTCTGTTAGTTCGTTGATGATGTGTTTAATTAAGTTATTTCTGTCCATGGGCCTTTATCTAATATCTAATATCTAAGGTCACAAAATGATGAAGACTTTTAACTAATGTATTGAATTTTATATTGAATTATTAGAACCAACTATACTAGTATATTGAATAATGACCTAAAGAGCAGTTCTTTCTATGACAAACCCCTTCAAAACCATTATAGATATTCATAAGGATGAGCGCGCTTTTGCTTTTTTAATGGCGAGTTACTTCTTTTTTGTGATCACAACTTTTTGGATACTAAAACCCCTCAAAAAAGCTGCATTCCTAAGCTTCTACAATGAAACCGGTTTCTCGCTCTTTGGACTTCATTTCTCTGCTGCTGACACCGAATTATGGGCGAAAGTCGCTAATATGATTTTAGCAATGGTTGCTGTAACAGTCTTTACCATGCTTTCGAAACGCTTCATAAGACAACAATTAACGTTAATTTTCTCAGCCTTCTTTATCCTTTGTTTCTTTGCCTTTAGTCTGACTATTTCGAAAGTTAACGGCACGATTGCTTGGAATTTTTATCTGATGGGAGACTTATACACTACCCTGATGGTGGCAACCTTCTTTATCTTTCTCAATGATAGTGTCACCTCTGATACAGCAAAACGCCTCTATGGCCTAGTAGGATTAGGTGGTGTACTTGGTGGCGCTTTTGGCAGCATCACTGTAAGAGCTTTAGTTAAATCATCAACTGTCACCACAACAGATTGGATGTTGATCTGTATTGGCATTACAATAATCATTGCAATATTAGCCGTACTCTCAGCCAAATATGCTCCCATCGATACTAAACATCACTCTGTAAAATCCGACATTATAAGTGATGACAAAGCAGCTAATCCTGTCTTAGAAGGTGCAAAATTAGTTTTTAACTCAAAGTACCTCTTTTCTATTGTATCGATCATTGGCTTATATGAAATCAGCTCAACGCTTATTGATTACCAATTTACTCGGACCATATTACATTATGTTGATACGGCTGATCTAAGTTCAGCTTTTGGCACCGCCTATGTTTATGTGAACGTTACTGCAGTTATTGTTCAGTTATTTTTAACCAGTTTTATCATGAAGAAATTTGGCTTAAAGATCGCATTGTTTATCCTTCCTTTTGCCATTCTAATTATCTCTACAGGATTTATGATAACACCTGTTTTAGCCTTGGCTATGTTGATGCCTTCTACCGACGGAGGTTTGGCATACTCACTCAATCAGTCAGCGAAAGAAGTACTTTATGTACCAACATCAAAGGATGAAAAATATAAAGCGAAGGCATTTATCGATATGTTTGTACAACGCTTTGCGAAGGTTGTTGCTATAGGTGTCACCTTGATAATAACCTCCTTTTTTCAAGAATTTGAATCGGTGAGATGGTTATCGATTGGTACCATTGCAACCATATTCTTATGGTTTATTGCGGTGCGTTATGCAGGTAATGAATTTGATATAAAGGTCGAGCAAAAAGAATCTGAAGAATAAACGATAAGAAAGTTTTAACTTTCAACGAAAGCTCGTTCTATCACGTAATCTCCTTGAACACCTTTCTTTCGGCTTTCTTCAAAGCCCAACATATCCAATATTTTACTGGTTTCTTTGAGCATTGAAGGACTACCACACATCATCAGACGATCTAGCTTAGGATCAAGCTTAGGTAGATCCAAATCAACACAAAGTTTTCCTGTCTTAATTAAATCGGTTATACGTCCTTGATTTTGGTATCTTTCCCTTGTAACACAGGGATAATAAATGAGTTGTGCTTTGATCATATCACCTAGATATTCATGTTCAGCAAGCTCTTCGGTGAGCATTTTATGATAGGCAACTTCATTGACAAATCGTACACCATGAAACAATACCACTTTATCAAAACGCTCATAAGTCTCAGGATCTTTGATGATACTTAAAAAAGGAGCAAGACCAGTACCGGTACCAATTAAAAATAAGTTTCTTCCGCCTCTCAAGTCGTCAATGACTAAAGTGCCAGTGGGCTTACTACCAATTAATACCTCATCACCTTTTTGCAAATGTTGCAGTTTTGATGTTAGAGGGCCATTTTGTACTTTAATGCTAAAGAACTCTAAATACTCCTCATGATTGGCACTAGCTATGCTATAGGCTCGCATAAGGGGCTTCTTACCCTCTTGTTCTAGCCCTATCATGATAAATTCACCATTTCTAAATCGCAAACTCTGGTCTCTAGTTGTTTTAAATGAAAATAAGGTTTCATTCCAATGAATGACATCTAAAACTGTTTCGCTATTAAATTTACGGCTCATATTATTTCTATCTTCAGTAATGTTTAAGGGCATTCTTGTTTGAGAGGTAAATTTTATTGATCTTCATCAAAGAAAGGTTAACCAATCACTCAATATGACGTTTTCCTAAGTTTTGCATCCTACAGTAATGCTATTGTTATGGGAAGATTTTAAGCCTCTATAAATTAACGAATTAAGTTATGAACTTTGGAGAAAGAAATGAGAAAGATTTTAGTTGTTGCTGATAAAGAAAAGACTCAGCAACGCGCTTTTCAACACGGCCTTGAAATTGCTAAAAATACTGCCGCCAGTATTGAGTTTGTGGGTTTTGTACATGCAGCTGGTGTAGATAGCTCAGAAATATTAACCGATGAAGAGAAACGTAAGATTCGTAATAGCTATATGGACGAGAAACAAAAGGAAATGGATGATTATCTAGCTTCTGTTGATCTCAATGGCATTAATGTGAATACCGATGTAGTTTGGGAAAAAGCATTTGAGCAATGGGTTGTTGCGCGTTGCCTACAAAAATCTTTTGATATGGTATTTAAGTCAGGAAATCGTTCTGAATCGTTTTTATACACGCCTTCAGATTGGCAATTAATGCGTAGCTGTCCAGAACCTATAATGATTGTAGGAGATAGTCATTGGAAGGATGGCGGTGTCGTCTTGGCTGCCCTAGACTTAGGTTCAAGCAGCGAAAAGAACTTAACCTTAAATGAAAATATAATTCGTACCACATTAAAATTTGCAGAAGCGACTAACTCAAAAGTACATGCTTGTTATTCTATGGCAATATCCAAAGCATTGTCTCGTTTAGACAGTGTTGACCCAATAGCCTATGAAGAAAAAATGAAAGAAAAAATCGATCCGCTTATTCGAAAAATTCTTGATGATGCTGGCCTCGATAGAAGCAGACTTCACATTGTATCAGGAAACCCTGCATCTGAAATATGCCGGATTAGCGAAGCAGTAGCAGCCGACGTTGTTGTTCTTGGCAACAAATCAAGCCGCAGTGTTAGAGGTAGATTAATGGGTAACACTGCTGAGAATGTTTTACATAAAATATCAGCAGATGTCATTGTTGTAAAATAGGCTTGTAAAATAAGGATCGTTAAATAGGTGCCTTTAAAAAATGAGGTGCCTGACAATGGGCAAGTATTTTTCGAAAGAGCCGGTATTAAAAGCAACAACTTTATCACCTGTCTGAATTAATCCTTTTTCAATAGCAGGCTCTAAAGCTGCAATGGTCGCTGCCCCTTCTGGACATATCCAGATGCCATACTCATTATAAATTTCAGTTAAGTTTGTACTAATTGACTGCTCATTTACCGCTATTGCCATGCCACCACTTTGTCTAATAATGTCGAGTACTTTAAAGTGACCGACGCCACCTGGAACATTGAGTCCAACAGCAAGTGTTTCGCCTGATTCTGCGGCTGTAGTATCAGCTTCATTGTTGTTATATGCCCTTACAACCGGATCAGTACTGTCTGCTTGTACTGAAATTATTTTTGGTCTCCTACTATCTATTAGCCCGAGTTGCTCCATTTCATCAAAGGCTTTCCACATTCCTAAAATGCCAGTCCCGCCACCTGTTGGATATAAAATTACATCGGGTAGAATCCATGCTTCAGTTTTACCATCAAGTGGTTCTGCTAACTCATAGCCCAATGTCTTCTTTCCATCAATTCGCCATCCCGGTTCTTGAAATGTTGCCATGTTAAAATATCCCTCTGAAAGATATTTTTCTTTCATCAAAGCACCAGCTTCTCGAATAGTACCTTGGACTAACTCAATCTCTATATCATCACGCATTTTTGCTAGAGCACAGACCCGTCCTAAAATAGGCATTGGCGTATCATCTGGCATTATAACCACAGCTTCCATACCCGCCTTCATCGCATATTCAGCTAAGGAATCTCCAGCATTGCCTTGGGTTGGAACGACTACTTTTGTTACCCCAAAGTGTTTAGCCATAGAAATTGCCATGGTCATACCACGATCTTTAAAACTACCAGTAGGATTTGCCCCCCATCCAGAATGAGGTTGCCCTTCATCCTTTAAATACAGATCAAAGCCATGTTTAATGGCAAGTAGATGATTAGTTAGTGGAATTTCAGGAGTATAGCCTTCACCAAGGGAGACTATATTTTTCTGATCTTTCTCATCATTAACATCGAGTCCAAGCAAAGAACCAAATCGCCATAATGATTTGATGTCTGGTCGATACCATGAAAAGTTCGGTTTTTCTTGCTTGATACGAGCTACGTCAATAATCAATTCTAAAGGCCTATTATCCAGAGGGCATAAGTTCATTAACTGCTCACTTGGATATTCGGTATGGCAAGCTGTACACCTTAAATTTTTAACATAACTCATAGATAAAGTTCTCTTATTATTTGAATAGTTTAACCGTTGATTACATACTAACATGAATCTAAAATCTAGCCTGTGAATTCCATATTTGAATTAATTACTCCAATAATCGCTTCCAATTCTAAATATTTAGAAGCTCTTATATGAATATTGATAGTTAATAATTAAGCAAAAAAAAACCGCTCTCAAAAGAGAACGGTTTCTTATTCAACTAGCGATTATTCAATCACTATTCATTTTCTTATTCAAAGCTATATGTTGCTTTTGCATAGAGAAAACGTCCTTGACCACTGTGAGTTGTATTAACAAAGCCCATAAAGTCATGATGACTGAATGGAGGTTCTTCATTAGTCAAGTTAGTTGCACCAATAGTTAACACAGTGTTTTCAAGACCATGATAATTAAAGACGGCATCTAATGTTGTCATTGAATCAACTGTTTTATCACCAAAACCGCCATCAGCATCACCATTAAACTCATCAATGAAATTGAGAGCGACATTAGCTGTCATATCATCTTTTGCCCAGTCAGTTGCAAGTGTCCAACGTAGTTCTGGTTGCTCAAAATCACCTTCTTTTTTGAACAGTCGTTGTCCACCATCAGCAGCAGGACGCAAGTCTTCAAATTTCAATACATAGTTCACTGCATAGGAGAAGCCAAACTTACCCATATCAGTTTCTAAGTTATAACGAATATCAATATCAAGACCAGAGGTTTTTAAATCACCAATATTCTGGAATGCATCAAATATTCTTACAACTTCACCTGGGTCTCCAGCTAATGTACTTGGAAGTCTTTCTACAACACTTGGATCAGCTCCAAAGTTTGAGAATACAAACTGAGTATCTGATGAAATAATATCGGTGATATCATAGTTGTAATAATCGACTGAAACACTGAAGTCATCTGTTACTTGATATATTACACCAAAATTATAACTCTCAGACTCTTCAGGACCTAAATCAGGATTACCTTCAAATACTGCAGTATATTCTCGTAGTTCACAGTCAAGATTTACTGCTGCACAACGAATCGTATCAATCAGACCAGGTGACTCATCAGTACGGCCTAAACCTAATTGGTGTAGTGAAGGAGCTCTAAAGGCTGTACCAAAAGAACCACGAAGCACTAGATCTTCATTTGGTGCCCAGCGAAAAGCAACTTTAGGATTAGTCGTTGTTCCAAAATCACTAAAATCTTCACGGCGTAGCGCTAACTGAAGTTCAAGATTATCAAGTAACGGTATTCCAAGCTCAACAAAGATTGAAGCGTTGTCGCGAGAACCATTGGCTTGAGTTGCCTCAGTACCAAACACATTACCTCTTAAGAATTGATCATCTGGATTATCGCTAATACTTTCTTCACGGAATTCAGCACCCACACCCAGCATTAAATCGCCATGTTCCATTTCCATCACAGGACCTGAAATATGACCATCGATAGTTTTATTGGTCGATTTACCGATACGAGTAGTCTGTGTTTCGATAAAGTCTAAAGCTGCTTGTGAATTAGAAGATGGTTCAAAGGGGTTCCATGTTTCATTATCGATCGCTATTTGCGCTCTTTCTGAGTTAGGGAAACCGTCAACACCTCTTTCTACTGAATGACTTTTGATATAACTAATGGCAACTTCCCAGTCCCATTCATCCATAACACCACCAACTCCAGCAACGGCACGTACATAATTCGTGTCATTGACCTTCTTACGGTTACCAATATCAACCATACGACGACGCATGGTTAAATCTTGTTGATAATAAAGACTAGAAGGATCGTTGGCAAACGGATGATTAGCGTTATCGCCATCCATAAATAACTCATTGAAACTTGGGCTACCAGCACCTTTAATAACAGAACGAGAATTCTGACCATTTAACTCTGTAAATGCAGTGATGTCTGGAGCTATTTCATATTTACCAGCATAGTTAAAACTGATTCGTTCTGTTTTAGGAAACATCGTCATAAATGGAGCATAATCATAGCGACATAATGTACCTACAATATCAGCAGCAGGACAGACATCATTACCAAATGTATCTGGAATACGGACTGTTGAATCTGATCTCAAAGCGATAGTACCTGGGATACCTGAAGAACTTCTGAAATCGACTCCATCAGGAATCGCTGATTTGTTTGCTGAACGTGAATAATCGCGATCGGCATATAAAATTTCTTCTTTCTCTTGATAATCAATAATGAAGGTATGACTAGATTTTGAGTTTGAGTTACCCCATAACAGACTAAATCCTGACTCATCTCCACCACCATCAGCAGTAGAACCAGCTTTTACTGATATTTGAACACCTTCGAAGTCGTCCTTCAATATTACGTTAATAACACCAGCGATAGCATCTGAACCATAGGTTGCAGAAGCACCATCTTTTAATATTTCAACACGTGCAATCGCTGCTATTGGAATATTGTTAATGTCTACAAAGGCTGTATCAATAGTCTTTGCAAAAGGAGATACTGAAACGCGACGTCCGTTAACCAAGATCAAAGTCGAGTCTGCGCCTAATCCACGTAGGGAAACACTTGAACCACCGTTGGCGGTATCATCACTACTATTTCCTTGAGTTGAAAAAGTACCCTGGCCTGCCATGGGTAGTTTAGCAAAAAGTGAGATTAAATCAGTTACACCACTATTTTCAATATCTTCTGCTGTTAGCGTCGTAACTGGTGAAGGTCCTTCTATATCATTTCTTTTAATGTGTGAACCGGTGATTGTAATTCTGTTTTCATCATCTTCCTCATTTTCAGCTGCAAAGCTTACTGTTGGCATTGCAATAGCGCCGGCCATAGCAATATGAAGAAGCCTCAATTTAAATGGGCTTTGTTCAAGCATTAGTTCTCTCCCTGTAGAGTTGTTTTGTTTTTTAATATTATATTGTCTTAATTACTAAATTTAACAAATAGTAATCTGTTAAATCGTAAGGTGACTATACAGAGTAAATACTATGGTTGTCGAGCAGGAATTGTTTCAAAACGTATCAAAGTGTAACTAAGAACTTTAATGCATAAGTAGATGATTTTCATCAAGATGTTAGAATAAAAGTAAATAAGAAAAGTTGAGCATTCTGTCTATTGAGGTTGGGCTAAATCCGAGGAATAAAACATTTTGCCCTGACCATCAACAATGATCACAGAAATGTTGTTCAGAGACTCGACTAGGGCTAAGCCTTTTTCAACACCTAACACAAAAACGCTCGTCGACAATGCATCAGCATAGGTACTATTATTGGCTAAGATAGTAACGCTTTGGATAGCTGTAACAGACTTTCCTGTAGTTGGATTAATAATATGATGGTAACGCTTTCCATTTTCAATGAAAAATCGTTCATAATCGCCAGACGTTGAAACAGCAGTATCAGCAAGGGGTAGTATTGAAACTAATTTTGATTCTGCTCTAGGATGCTTGATGCCGATACGCCACATTTTTCCTTCATTATCTCCTAAAACGTAGGTATCACCTCCGGCGGTAACAGAGGCTTCTTTTACTCCAAAAGTTTTCAATATTTTGATACAATTATCAACAGCTAAACCTTTTGCAATACCACCTAAATCGATTTTAACGCCCTTCTGACTGTAGAAAATAGTCTGATTTTTTGTATTCAAAACGATGGATTTATAATTAATTAGAGGCAATTTTTCTTTAAGTTGTTGTACCGTTGGCTTTTGTTTTAAACGATAGTCATAAAGGTAGCCGACACTTGAAAATGTAATATCAAAAGATCCTTTAGTCGTGTCAGATATAGCATTAGCCTGCTGAATTAGATTAAACAGTTCGCTGGAGATTTTTATTGGTATTTGAGATGCTTGATTGTTAATTTTTGTTAATAATGAATCCTCTTTGTAAGGACTCATGGTTTCATCAATTCGGTGCATTTCATCAACAACAGCTTGCTTGGCTTTTTCTGCTTTATTGGCATCTGCTAAATAAAAACGAACTGTAACTTCTGTTCCCATGACTGGGAAACTATGATCAATCCAATCGGCAAAGACTAGAGAGTTCGATAAATAAATAATCCCTAGAATGATTTTCTTAACTGGATTTGAAGGGTTAGATATCATTGAGGTTTCACTATTAATTTGATGTAGTACAAAGTCTAATACTTAACAGTAAAAATATCTAATTTTTAAATTAACTATTATAAAACTCTTTAGTTATGATGGAATGAAATTGATTCTGTAATTATCTTTCCACACCACAACATTCATCGCGGTAAAACGTATAGAACGTATTTTGGTCAATAGTTTTCTCTCCAAGGTAGGGTTATTTAAATCACTCGACACTATAGATACTTCTGAAACACTTCCGTTAGCCAAGATCACAATTTTAAAAATAACCTCTCCTTGCATACTCGGACTTTTTCTTAGAGCACGATTATATAAACTGAAGAAAGAATTTTTATTCCTATCCATGAATTTTTCGATATTCTCGGAAGGCCTGTCAGCTAAACCACCACCGTTACCGGAACGAGATTGTTTGATTTTTGTTGCAGACAAGTTACTCGAAACCTGCCGACTACCGCCGCCTTCTAATCCTGCACCACCCATATTAGTACTAGCTTTGGCAATTTTCACACCACCACTGCTCTTGACTGCATTATTGACTATCATGTCGCGAGTAACCGTCTTTGCCTGACCTACATCGGCAGAATTTTCGCTACTGTTGGCAATCTTTTTACTGGTATCTGCATCTTTTAGATCGGCAAAAACATCGAACACGGCTAAATTTTGCTTGGCTTTTTCTCTCGCATCATCTCGGTTACCCTTGGGTTTAACCTTAACGATTTCTTTTTGCTTAGGCTTTACTTTCTCTTTAAGCTTTTGCTTAATTTCTGGCTCTTTCTTAATCGGTTCCTTTTTCTGCTCAACCTCAACAATTTTCGGTGGAGGTGGTGGAATAACAACCTTGCGTTTTTGCTCTAATACCAGTTTTACAAAACGCTCAGGTATTTCAGCACGGGTTCGAGGCGATTTTTCTTCTAAAATAGCTGATGCCACTAACCATGAAAAAATTATCGTCGCTAGAAGTAAAACACCTAAAATCAATCGATAACTCACTACATTGTTTTGGTCATCATCCCATGGAAGATGATTATCCACGAATGCTTCGCTCATGGGTTTTTCTCTGCAGCTTTTTTACTGACCGCTAAAGAAACCTTTTTAAAGGGTGTTTCTGAAAGAGTTTGCATGATCCGCTTTAATAATCGATAGGGAACTTCCTTATCGGCAAGGATAGTGATTTCAGCTCCCTCATCACTATTCACACTCTCTTGATCCCACATTTGCGATGCGTGTTGTAAAAGATTGGCTTTTAAATTATCAATAACCCTAACATCTGTGCTAAGCACTGTTTCAACATCTGCGACTATTGTTCCTTGAACGATAATATCAGTCGCACTAATCATAATGATTAAGCTGTCGCTCGGAATTTCTTCGGCAATGGACTCGGGTAATTTAATCGATTTAGAACTCGGTAATTGATGGTCACCAGAGGAATTAAATAGTAGGAAAAATACCAATATAGTAAAGATGTCCATCAGCGACACTAAGCTTAAAGTAGCAGTATTCGCCTTCTTATGGCGTCTTGCCATTCTTCCTGCTTTAAGGGATTTTTTCACTATTTCCCTCCATCATTAGGATCAATAGGAGCACTACCAATAGACACATCAGGAAAAAGTTCTCCTGGTAGATCATCAGTATCAGCTTTTGGTACTATCATTCTCACCGCATCCATTGCTTGGATAATAAGATCATAAGATGTATCCGGTTCGGCTAAAATTGTAATGGTCGTTGCATCTGAAGCAGATGCCTTAATGATTTGAAGTTTTTTATTCAACTCAACAAAAGGTGAATAAACCAACTGCTCAGAATCAAAAGACTCTACAACAGGCTTGATGTCATCACTAGATAACGGGAATTCTGAAATTACACCTGAATTTCTTTCTGCTAATACCACTCTATTTTTACGGAGTATAACTTCAAGTTGCATAGGTGGCTTTTCGTCTTTAAGTTGCTCACTACTATCTCCTCCAGGAAGATTCAACTTTAGTATAGTTACTTGAGAAAAGACTGCCGTAATCAATAAGAATGGAATTAATACAACCATCAAATTCATGAAAGCTGTGACATCCAAATCAGTATTGATTTGCTTTTTTCTTCGACTACGTTTACTTTTATTAAACATGTTAAAAGCCTAAGAACTCTGTGATGTTCTAGTAGCTGCAACCTTTGTATTCGCTTGCCGTTGAGCCACTTTCATTTGATTCTTTCGCAAAAGATTAATAAATTTCACAGAAACCATTTCTAAACTATCGACAATCTCAGTGGTTTTGGTCTGTAGAAAACTAAAAGATAATAATAAAGGAATAGCCGCCATTAACCCAAATGCAGTGGTATTCATTGCAACAGATATACTTGCAGATAACAGGTTAGCTTTTTCTGCTGGGTCAACATTAGCCACAGCGGTAAAGGCACTAATGAGTCCCATAATTGTTCCAAGTAGTCCAAGTAAAGTTGCAATATTGGCAAAGGTCGCTAAATAAGGGGTACGCTTTTCTAATCTAGGCATCACTTCCATTAACCCTTCTTCCATGGCCAGTTCAACATCATCATGACGCTTACCTAAACTACTTTGATCCATGCCATAAGCTAAAATACGTCCTATTTCAGATTGAGATTGTTGGGTGACCTCTTCTGCTTTAGCAAAATTTCCACTGGATAATAAAGGCAATATTTTATTCCAGACACTTTTGTTATTTCGCTTTACGCTAGACAGAAAGATCATCCTTTCAATACTAATTGCTAATCCAACAATAAAGACCAACAAAATAATATACATAAAGGTGCCCCCTTCTTGCATAAAACGCACAATCACTTCCCATGAATTTTCTTCAATGATAGGTGTTGCGACTATTTCGGCTGCAGTATCTGCCATTGCCTGAAGAGTTTGGTACATCATAGTTTAACCTCTAGCTTAATTGTGTAACTTAGTAGACTTATCAAGTATTTATGAAGCAAATTATAGAGCTTGATTAGCTTATTTTCTGATTACTGGTTCGCATTCTGTATAGTCAGACGTTGTTTGCGAAATTTTAAAAACAACTTAACATCTCTTCGATACGCGTCTGGATCGAGTAATTTTAATTTAGGTTGCCAAACAGGTACAATTTCTGGCGATTTCCCGTTCATTAGTGGATCACGCCAAGGAACAATAGTTAGTGAACGAGGAGATTCCATATTACCAGTAACGCTCATACCTAATATGTTTGAAGACCGAGAGTTTGTTTTCTCTTCAACTTCAGCCGATTGTTGCTGAGCAAAACTTACTGATGACAATAAAATAAATCCCAGAACTAAACTGTACTTAATAGTGTTCTGTTTCACTAAGATTTCTCCTTATTAACTTTGGCTATTCTACGTTTAATATCTGCTAACCAATTAACCACTCTGTTATCTTCCTTACCCTGGGCAACTAGTTGCTGCTGGTATTGAATGTAATAATCTTGGGCATTCACTAAATTATGCAGATAGAGATCTTGCAAAATAGCCATATTTGCCAGTGCAACCAGGTAATTAGCATCTTTGTTGAGTGCTAATTGATAGTACTTCTCAGCTTGGTTAAATTGTCCTTGTGTGCGCTTTTTACTACCGACTAAGGTTAATATTCTTGCTGATAGTATATTTTCTGCTTCAGCCTTCTGAAAAACTTGCTGCATTTTCTCACTATGTTCCGATACCTGACTTTCTAAGGTCTGATTTTCTGAGACCTGTTTTTCTGAGACAAAGTAAAGCTTCAGCAGATTAAAATATGCCGCTTCCATCTTAGGCTCGATAAGAATAGCTTGATTGAAATAACCTGCAGCCTTTTCAACATCGTTATCAAGGTATTGGTTTCCTTGATTGAATAATTCTATAGCTTTACTAGACCAAGTAATGGATGGCTCAAGACTAGTTGCCGTTTCAATCTCAGTAATAGCTTGCTTCTCATCTTGCTTTAATAAATTAGAACAAGCCGTTGAGGCAATTATCATCATTACAATGAAAAGCTTACGGAGTGGTTGCATAATCATCAATGACCTCCGGTTTTTTATAGCGTGCAGGTAACAATATTTCTAGTTGAGCAAAACTTTGTTTGATCCACTGATCCCAAACATTTGATTGAGTTAAGCTAACATTAGCCTCAAAAGCATCGATAGCCTGATCTTCAATTGGAAAGACTCTTTCTTCGAGAAGTGTATCGTATTCCTCAAGCTCAATATCTGACATGCCCTTGGGCCGCTCCGAATTAAAAATTGATTTTGCTAAGAGCGCATAAGACTCACCAATTTTATGACCAGCTTGAGTCGACAGTGGCTGAATTCTATAATCGAGTACCTTGGAATACCCGGCAAGTGTAGATTTTAATTTGCTACGCTTTTTACCTAGTGACCGTTTCAGTGGCTGAGTTAGTTTAATGACTTTATAAGTAGTAAAAATATCATTAGATAGACTAAGTTGTGATTGAGCCGCTAAAGTCCGGGCTCTGATATCTTCAATTTTATAAGTATCTACAGTCAAAATAATCTTTCTACGCCAAAAGTCTTGTTTCCATTTTACTTTTAAAGAACCGTATAAATTTATTAGGTTATTTCTTGCCTCTAGTGATAAATCATAAGGCTTTGGGTAGGCCTTTATATATTTTTTCCAAAGGGCAACAGCAGTATTTTGAGAACTCTCATCAGATAACTTCATCCAACTCATGCCTGCTTGCCAAGTAGCCGTTCTGGCAACTTCAGTATCATTACTAGTGCTCGCTACATATTCATATTGCTGGGCTGCTCCTTGCCAATCGCTAAGAGCTTCAAAAGCCACAATTAATTTTGCAGGAATACTTTCAGCTAATGAATGACTTGGATAGCGCTTAGCAAATTGTTGTAAAACAATTACAGCTCTAGAGTAAGACTTTATTTGTAAAAGCAAACTAGCTGCATCAAATTCGGCATTAACTCTAACTTTTGAATTCGGCTCTACTTGGGCAAGACGTAAAAATTCTTCTATCGCTTCTGGATATTGTTTAGCCTGATTAAATTGTTCAGCCTGTTTATAAATTGTCTGGGCTCGACGCTCATGGAATACTTGCATCTTTGCTTTAGAATGTTGGTCTTGAGCGAATATTTGAGTAAAGGCAAGTTCAGCATTCTTATAGTTCTGTAAATCAAACTCACCATTGGCAATGACTTCACGTGAACGTTTAAGATGTTCATTAGATGCCCATTTTGTTATCAGCATTGACCGAGATTGAACGACAGCTTGCTCAGTTTGCCCTTGAGAGAGTTGCAATTCTATGGTTTGAGCTAAAACCTTTGGCACTCTTTTTGAGTTAATAAAAACAGTCTTAAACTTTAGACCTTCATCAATCAATTCTTGTCGTGCTACATTTAGCGAATCTGGTGTTTTTTGAGTAGTAGTTTCGAGCTCAGTAAATAATTTTTGTCGACCCAGTATGATTCTATAGGCAGCTTCTTCTTTGCGCTTAGGGGATAAATTGTTATCTTGATAAGCCAAAATTTGATATTCAATTATAGAAGCTAGATTATCACCTGCATCATAAAGTGTTTCTGCTAGTAGCCAGCGTTTATCGATAGCTTTAGGATGGTTGCTAAAACTGTTTAAGAAAATTCTATACCACTTTGCTGCCATCAAATATTCTGGTTTTTTCTTAGTTTGCTGTGCTTGAGCATGATGAAAATTAATCACATCATCAAGGTTTTTATAGAGCCATTTAGAAACTAATTCGCTTCTCTTCAAACCCGTTGCTGTCCAATAATTCGCACCCGTTTGATAATTTTCAACAAAGTTTTCTTTAGCCGCTAAAACCAAATCAACAAAGCCAGAGAGTGAAAGTACTCCAATTCCTTTATGTTCAAATTTTGGGGCGTCTTGATGTTCAGGATTAGACGCAACAAAGGCGAAATAAGTGTTTGCAGTGTCTTGAAATCGCTGTTGCTGCATATAAAGATTAGCCAAGGCTAAGTAAAGTTCAGCTTCAAAGGTCTTGTGGCCATTCTCAGAAAAGTACTCTGCTAAACTGTCTGCACCCTCCATATAAGACAAACTAAGAGCAGTGACCCGATAGGTTTCGTTGATTAAACTTTTATTAGCTGAAGTTCTATTTTCTGGTGCTATATAAATAATGTCCAAGAGAGAGGCAAAATCATCAACGGCGAGATCATAGTTTAGTTTCTTAAAATTCGTCCAGCCTCTTTTAAAGAGTGCAGTGTTATAAAAACTGTTCAACTGTCCTTTAGATGGGTCATTCTTATGCATAAGTACTTGAGAATAGAGTTCTAGTGCCGTTGTATAACTCTTCGTGCTATAGGCATTCTCAGCCATTCTAAAACGTGCTTCGATTACCTCAAAGTCATTGCCTTTTAACTCTGCTAATTCGCCTAAAATATTTTGTGCTGAAGCTGGTTCGCCCTCCAGTTCTAAAATTCTAGCCAGCTGATATTGAATTTTGCTCTTCGCAATTTTATCTGGATGTTGCTCAAGTAAGGTTTGGTAATAACCCGCTGCAAGTTTTAAATGTGTATTTCCTACCGTTGGATCGTCATCGTCAAATGAATTTTCGGCAATCATCGATTCAATTTCAGCTAGTCTTTGCAAAGACTCCGCTTTTAAATCAGTTGAATTTGTACTTTTTAATAAATTTAGATAACTTGTTTTTGCCTGCTCTAATGAGGCTGAAGGAAGCTTAGTTGGTGGTAAATTTACAGGTTCAATTGCCAATGATTCCAAACTAGGCTCATTAATTACAGGGGGACCTTCAGGTTCAGATGTTAAAAAAGGAATTGAAAAAGACATTGAACAACCACTTATCAATAGAATGGCACATGTTAATGAAAATCCTTTATAAATAGATTTGTTTGTGGCCATTTTAATCATTGATTAACGATTCCTTAATGGCTTTAAATCTTAATCTAGAAAGAGCTACATTTGCTTGCTCTGCTAAATTAATAAGCGCAACTTGTCTCTGTTTAACAAAGGCTAAAAATTCATCCGACATTGCTTGCTCTAATTCCTTTTGAATCTCAACAACCAACCGAACTAAGTTATCACCTCTTTGTGTCAACTCTTCTATTCTTAGCAATTCAGCAGTAGTAGCCTGTCTAGGTATATTGGCGAGGACGGTTAAACTTTGTATCCTTTGTGACAATTCATTTAAGCTCAGCTTTAATTTAGTTAAGTCGTTTTCAGCCGACCAAGTATTTTCATCTCTTTGTCGGTGAAATTTCCATTGGGCAACACCTTTTAAATGTCTAATTTTTTCAATTTTCTCTATGCCAACTTCAGAAGGTATTCCATCAACAGATAATTGAACAGATTCAAGCTTTAACCAATGTGCATAATCCTCTTTAGAGAGTAATTTTTCAGCAATGATTTTGATTTTTTGCTGACCAAGTTCAGTATTTAATTGTTGATGAGATTCTATAAACTGTTGATTGTTGCTAACCAGAAGTTTTTCTTTTACTATCGTCGATTTCTGAATATATCGACTCTCATTTTCTTTCAATACAAGAGATAGAGTAGGCAAGATTGATAAGTTCTTTCTCAGTTTATCTTCAAACAAAGAAAGTTCGCGCCATTCTTTTAAATAGCTATAGAATCGAGGATCAGCAATTAGTTGACGCTCAAATTCTTGAGGAAAAAAAGCCTTATCTATACTATCCTGTTGCTTGTTTTCAGGACTCAGCAGTAAAACTCTCCAAGATTTTTCATCCTGCATTTTATTTAATTGCTCAAGTGCTTTTGATTGAAAACCAATAGCCTCTTCATATCCCTTCACAGCCAATTCAAAATCACCCAACTTTTGATGAGCATAAGGAACCGCCAACCAAGCTTCTTGGACCGTAGGCTCTAACAGCGTTGATTTAACCGCTAAGCGATTCCAATAAGTTAAGGCTGTATCAAACGC